>JAFCZD010000286.1 GCA_019314525.1 Deltaproteobacteria bacterium | reverse complement strand
CCTTCGACCAGATGCTTGGCCTCTGCCTGGTGCCTGCCGACAGCGAGGGCGGTGAGTTCACCGTCAGTCGCGCCGCTGCGACGGTGGCTCTGTTACCGTCCGCGGCCTCTGCCGAAAGAGCGTCGGGTGAGCTCCCCTCGACGACGCTGCCTCTCTCTCGTAAGAGCAGGCTGCTCGCCATCTCCACGGGTGTGATCGCCCTCGTCGCCGTGGCCCTCGGCCTCTCGGTCTTGCTGCGCCCCGCTGTCGGGCCTCCTCCGCCATCTGACGTGCTCATCGTCGCTCCCAACCTACCACCGGTCACGGACCTGTCAGCCTTGGATCAGCGCCAGGCCGACCAGGGCCCGGCCGATCAAGGGCCATCCGATCAGAGGGAGGGCGACAGTGTCGCGTCCCCGAAAGATGCGACTCGGCGTCGCACCCCACGCCGGCCCCGCCGTAAAGCGCGTGGCCACGTGAAGAGTCCGCCGCCAAAGAAAGGCGAGGGTTGGCTTCGTGTTGGGGGTTCGGCGCTGCTGCGGGCCAAGGTCGAAATCGACGGTAAGTCTTTCGGGCGCGCCCCGGCGGCGTTGAAGCTCCCGCTGGGCAAGCACATGATCGTGGTTCGCGCCCCCGACGATAATCGCATTCTTTTCCAAGAAATGGTGACGGTCGAAGAGGGGCACCGCCGCTCGACGCCGCTGCGGCTGATCGTGCGCTGAGCTCGGGTCACTCCCACGCGTCTCGCAAGAGCGAGAGTAATTCGAGATCAACGTCGAGCACCGCTTGAAAACCTCCGTTCGCCAAGGGCACGTCGGTGAGGATCACGCCGTAGACGCCGCGCTTGGCGTCCAACCAGGGGAAGGACCCCCAGGCGCCAGGGCTCGTCAACTCTTCTACCTCGCCAGTGTCAGGGTTTTCGGCGAGCAGCCAGGAGCCGAAGCCGTAGCGCAGATCGTCCTTGCCGTAGGGGTAGAGAGGGTGGTTCGAGGGCCACGGTGTTTCGAGCACGGGCGCGTCGTCGGTGTAGTTATCAAACATGATGGCGATGGACTCGGGCTTCAACACCTGCGCGTCGCCGCAGCGGCCACCATTCTGCAACATGCGCAGGTAGGCCAGGTAGTCCTTCGCGGTGGTGGTGATTCCACCAGCGACAGCAGGGTTGGTGCCGAAGACGTCGTAATGGGTGTCCTCCATCCCGCATGGCGCAAAGAGCGTATCGTGGGCGAGTTTCCGCCATTCGACACCGGTCGTCATTTCGGCGATGCGCCCAACCACTTGCATCTGCTTGCCGTCGTAGGCGATGGAGGACCCAGGCGGATCGAAGAGCACGGCGGTCTTGGCGGCGATGATGTTGACCGATTGCTCAAGGGTCAGCGCACTATTGGTGTGCGGCCGGCTTGCGTCAAAGAGGCCCGAGGACATGCCAAAGGCCTGGCGGATGGTGAAGTCGCCCTTTTCGTAGGTGTCGAAGATCGGCAAGTGATCTCCTACTCGGTCGTGGAGGTCATAGTGGCCTTGCTCGGCCAGGCGCAGAATGACCCCAGCGCTGATCCACTTGCTGGCCGAGCCCATCGGGAAGACCGTGTTTTCGTCGGTGCCCCCTGCGCTGTATTCGAAGAGCAGCTCGCCATCTCGCACGAAGGCCACGTAGACCTTGCCGAGGAAGTTGTCGAGGTTGTCGTCCACGTGTCGCGCTAGCGCTGCGAAGTCGTAGGCGGAACCCTTGCTGTCAGCGCCTATAGTCGCGTCGTCGCTGGCGGGCGGTGCGAGAGCGCTGTCACCCTCCACAGGCACTGCGGCGTCGCTCGAAAGGGGGGCGCTTTCGCCGCCACACGCGGTGATAGTGAGCAGCAACGACAGAGCGAGCAGCGAAAGAAATTGGCACATATGTTTTTCCTCTCTCCATGTTGAATGGCAAAAGCACAGCCCATGCCATCTCCAAGGCGGCGCCAACCCATGAGAAATACTGATGGGTCAAACGCCCTTTGCACGGCAATGAGTAGGGAGCTACTCAGCGAGGAGAGAGAGGAGAGACTCGGTGCTAGCGCATGGGTGTCATGGGAAATATCTCATGCGCTAAATAGAGCGGGAAGCTACTCCGCCGTGCGTGCCCGGCTCTCAAAGCGCGTGTACTTGCCAATAAACACCAAGTTCACGCTGCCCACGGGGCCATTACGTTGCTTGCCGATGATCAGCTCCGTCTCTGGGTCGCGCTCGGAGCTGCCCTCTTTGTAGGGGCGGTGGATGAACATGATCACATCAGCGTCCTGCTCGATGGCGCCTGACTCGCGAAGATCGGAGAGCTGCGGACGTCCGTCTTTGCGGTCTTCACTTGCACGTCGTAGCTGCGAGAGTGCAACCACCGGCAGCTTCACCTCTTTGGCGAGGGCCTTGAGCCCACGGCTGATCTCGGCCACCTCTTGTTCACGGCTGTGGGTCGCTCGATGGGCCCGCGCAAGCTGGAGGTAGTCGACGATGATCATGCCGAGCTGCTTTTCTTCGGTAAAGATCGTGCGGTCGGCGCGAAAGCGTCGCGCCTTAGCGCGTATCTCGAGGATCGTCGGCGCCGCGGTGTCGTCGATCCAGATCGGCGCGTTGGAGAGGGTGCTGGCCGCGCGGGTGAGGTTCATCCAATCGTTGCGGTCGAGAAAACCTCGTCGAATCTTATTCGATTCCACGCGCGCTTCAGCCGAGAGTAAGCGTTCTACCAAGGCCTCTTTGCTCATCTCCAAAGAGAAGATCAAGACGGGGACTTGATGCAGCATCGCCGCGTTCTGCGCCATGTTGAGGCAGAACGCGGTCTTACCCATACTTGGCCGCGCGGCGATGATGATCAGCTCTGAGCGCTGCAGCCCGCTGGTCATCTCATCGAGGTCGGGGTAGCCGCTGGGCACCCCGGTGACTTCCTCTTTGTGGGCATAGCGCTCTTCAATGTTGCTGAAGGTGGTGAGCAGCAGGTCGCGCACCGACGAGTATGACTCCGAGATGCTGCGCTGGGTCAGCTCAAAGATCGACTGCTCAGCGATATCGAGGAATTTCTGCACATCCTCAGGGTCAGTGTAGGCCGAGCTGGCGATCTCGCTGGTGTGCTGAATCAGCTGCCGCAGCGTCGCCTTATCACGCACGATTTGTGCGTGGTAGGCGATGTTCTCCACAGTAGAGACGCGCGCAGCTAGCTCTCCAAGCTTCGCCGTTCCCCCTATGAGCTTGAGCTTCTCTACAGCGAGCAGCTGCTCTTCGAGGGTGATGATGTCAATGGGCTTGCCACCCTGCTCGAGAGCCACCATGGCACCAAAGATCTCTGCGTGCGCTGGCACGTAGAAATCATCCTGCTTGACCAACTCAATGACCTGGTCGAGGGCCTCTTTGGGGTTGAGTAAGACGCCACCGAGGACGGAGGCCTCAGCATCTTGGCTATAGGGGAGGGAGCGATTGGCGGTCATAGAAAAAGACGCGCCTGTTTCTACTTGGCGACAACCCAGACTTTTAGGTTGGCGGTGGCCTGGCGGCCGAGGTTGATGGTCACGTTGTGCTGCCCGAGGGTGCGGATGGGCTCGTCAACTTGCAGCTTACGACGCTCTAGCTCCACCCCTTGGGCGGCGAGGGCGTCGGCGATCTCTTTGTTCGTCACCGAACCAAAGAGCTTCTCTTCTTCACCCACCTGTTTGGTGATGTTGATCGAGATCGACTCGATCTTGGCTTTCACCGCCTCGATGGTCTGGAGCAGCTTGGAATCACGCTGGGCGATGACCCGCTTGTCGTGTTCGAGCTTGGCCACGTTCTTGGAGGAAGCCACCACAGCCACTCCACGAGGAATTAAATAGTTACGACCAAAGCCGGCTTTGACGGTGATGATATCACCCATCTTGCCAACATTGATGACGTCTTCACTGTCACGGACCTCCTACTTGCCTGTTACGGCGAAGGGCATCAAAGCGATCATACGGGAACGCTTGATGGCTAATGCCACCGCACGTTGATGCTTGGCGTTATTGCCGCTGATGCGTCGTGGGATGATTTTGCCACGCTCGGTGATGAAATAGCGGAGCAGTTGGGGATCTTTATAATCGATGACCAAGCTCGGGTCGGTGAGAAAGCGGTCGACCTTCTTGCGTCCGAAGCCACGGCGTCGTTTGAGTCCACGCATCGTCTACTCCTCTTTCTTTTTGGGCTCAGATGCGCCCTCGTCGGTGCTAGCACCTTCCGTAGGTGCAGCCTCAGCAGGTGTGGCGGCCTTAGCAGGTGCGGCCTCAGCAGGTGCGGCGGCCTCAGCAGGTGCGGCGGCCTCAGCAGGTGCGGCGGCCTCGGCAGGTGCGGCCTCAGCAGGTGCGGCCTCAGCAGGTGCGGCCTCAGCAGGTGCGGCCTCAGCAGGTGCGGCCTCAGCAGGTGCGGCCTCAGCAGCCTTAGCAGGTGCGGCTTCGGCAGCCTTAGCAGGTGCGGCTTCGGCAGCCTTAGCAGGTGCGGCTTCGGCAGGTGCAGCCTTGGCAGGTGCGGCCTTGGCGTCACCCTCAGCGGTCTGGCTTCCAGCGGTCTGGCTTCCAGCGGTCTCGCCCTCGGCACGATCACGGCCCATACGCAGGAACATATCTTCTTCATCCGGCGCGGTCTCGGCGGCAGACTCGAAGTCCTCATCGGAGAAGTCGCTCGGGCGTGCGCTGATGTCGATGTTCTCGTCGATCTTCACCGTCATATAACGCAGCACGGTATCGAGCATGCGCAGGTTGCGCTCTACCTCTGTCACCAAATGCGGTGGAGAGAGATAACGAAAATAGAGGTAGATGCCTCGGTTTTGCTTTTTGACCTCATAGGCCAATTTGCGCTTGCCCCAGTTTTCCACCCGCAGCAGTCGACCTTCGGCGTCTTCGATGATACGGCGTATGCGTTGGTTGACGTCTCTGATCTGAGTCGTCTCAGAGTCGGGACGCACGATATAGATCGTCTCGTACTCTCGTTGGGTTCCTGGTTCATCGCGCTGCGATTGCAGAGCCATACACTGCTCCTTTCGGTTTATGTAGCCCCCTCTGAGGGAGCAAGGAGGTAAAAGCCCAGCTTGCGCTCAAGCCGAGCCGAACCGTTAAACACCTTCTTGGCCCTGATGGCCAGTCTTATTTTTCGAGGGGCGGATCCCCTTTTGCGCCACGGTTCGTCGCAGAAGCTTCGAGTGTGGAAGGTCCCGGTCCAGCGGGCTCTTTGGCGGCAGATTTCTTCTTTGGCACGCGATTGTGGCGGTTCATCGCCTCCTTCAACCCGCGAGAAAGAATGGTAAAGATCGACTTCTGGGCGCGGTCCAGGGTCTCCGTGAGCAGCTCATGCTCCTCTTGGCGAAAATCTGAGAGCACGTAATCGGCGACCTCCCCGAACTCTGGCCGGCCCACACCAAAACGGATCCGAATATACTCACTACTGCCAAAGCGGTCCGTCAAGGAGCGAAGACCGTTGTGTCCCGCGTCACCCCCACCCTGTTTGATCTTGAGTCGCCCAAGCTCGAGATCCACGTCGTCGTGGATGGCGATCACCCGTTCGATGGGGATGCGGTAGAAGTGGGCGAGGGGCTGAGCGCTCTCTCCGCTGAGGTTCATATAGGTTTGTGGTTTGAGCAGAGCCACCTCATGACGCCGTAGACGCCCCAAGGCCAGCTCGCCTTTAAAACGTGCAGCCATGCGGAACGTAAGGAGATCTGAGAGGGATGCGAGGGACTCTGCCACCATGAAGCCGACGTTGTGCCGGTTGCCAGCATAGCGCGTCCCCGGGTTGCCGAGGCCTACGATCAGCCATCGTCCCGCGTCGCGGTCCGCATCCATGGGGAGGTATCCTTTGGGAAGGTGCCCTTTGGGAAGGTGCCCTTTGGGAAGGTGCCCTTGGGAAGGTGTCTGGAGAAGGAACTACTTGGCGGGCTTGCCGTCGCTCTTGGCCTTGTCGCCCTTGGCCTTGTCGCCCTTGGCCTTGTCATCGCCCTTGTCGTCGCCTTCGCCCTCTTCGCCCTCACCTTCGCCCTCGCCCTCTTCATCCGTCACCTCATCGTCGGCGATGCCCTTGGGCTGCACCACGACGGCGATGGTTTGGGAGTCGGGCAGGTTCACTTCTAGGCCCTCGGGCAGCTTCAGCTCGCTTACCGAGAGGGCCATGCCAGTCTCGAGGTGCGTAACATCCGCTAGAATCTCTGCAGGAATCTCCCCAGGCACGCACTCTATGGGGAGTGTGCGGAAAACCTGGTTCAGGCGACCGCCGAGCTGCACACCAATGGAGCGTCCTGTGAGCCGCAGGTGGATGTTGAAGCTGAGCTTCTTGTTTGGGTCAACACGGACCAGATCAACATGGATCAGCTCTTGGGAGAGGGCGTCTCTTTGATAGTCCTTGAGCATCACCGTCTCTTGTTTGGTGCCCGCAGGCCCCTCAACGGTGAGCGTGATCAGCGTATTGCTCTTTTTCACTGGGTCGAGGCTCTTTTGCAGCATCGATGGGTCGAGGCTCAACATCTCGCTCTCGCCCTTATTACCGTAGAGCACCGCGGGGATGATGCCGGTGGTGCGCAGCTTACGGTTGTGGCCTTTGCCTTGTTTTTCACGAAGGGTGGCTGTGAGCTTTCCGATTTCCATTTCCATCTTCACTTCTCTCGTCTGCTGGGCGTCGGCGCCTCACTCATACAAAGAGCGAGCTAATCGAGTCGCCGTGGTGGATACGTTTGATGGCCTCACCCAGCAGCTTGGCCACCGACAGATAGGTGATCTTTTCGATCTCGCCCTGTCGTGGGGTCGAGTTGGTCACGATGATTTCGTCCATACAGGAAGCTTCGAGGCGAGAGAGCGCTGGCCCCGAGAAGACCGCGTGAGATGCCGCGGCTATGACAGATTCGGCACCTTTGGCCTTCACCGCATCAGCGGCTTGAGTCAAGGTGCCCGCAGTGTCGATCAAGTCGTCGATGATCACCGCGTGTTTTCCTTCAACGTCGCCAATGATGTTCATCACTTCGCTGACGTTGGGTGCTGCACGACGTTTGTCGATGATCGCCAGGCCAGCCTTGAGGCGCTTGGAATAGGCTCGGGCTCGCTCAACACCCCCTGCGTCGGGCGAGACGATGACCGTATCTTTACCGTGGAGTTTTTCCCGGAGGTAGTCGATCATGACCGGCATGGCGTAGAGGTGATCGAGGGGGATGTTGAAGAAGCCTTGGATCTGACCGGCGTGTAGGTCTACCGAGAGCACACGGTCAGCGCCAGCAGCAGTGATCAGGTCGGCGACGAGCTTGGCCGAGATGGGCGTGCGCGGCCGGACTTTGCGATCTTGTCGCGCATAGCCGAAATAAGGGATCACCGCGACGATGGAGCCCGCCGAGGCGCGCTTGAGGGCGTCGATGACGACGAGTAATTCCATCAGGTTTTGATTGACGGGTTTGCACGTGGATTGCACCACGAAGCAATTAACTCCACGCACATTCTCAGAGATCTCGACAAAGGACTCGCCATCGGAGAAGGCCGAGACGTTGGCGTTGCCCAACGGGACCTCCACATAGCGACAGATTTCCTGTGCCAGGGGCCGATTCGCGTTTCCGCTGAAAATGGACAGAGCCTTGAGCATTTAGCGCTCTCCCTATCAGAATCTGGGGCGGGAGGATTCGAACCTCCGAATGCAGGTACCAAAAACCTGTGACTTACCGCTTGTCGACGCCCCAATAATGCTGCCTACATGCGCCGCACCGGGCGTGTATAGGAGATCATTAGGAGGGTGTCAAGTTGCATACCGAAGAGCATTGCACCAGTGAAGACGTTGATTTCGCTCCAAGTTCCTTCGCCGCGGCCGCTGCAGCGGTCTTCGAGGGGAAGAGCCCAAAGAGGGTAGGGCCGCTGCCGCTTAGCCCTGCAGCTAGGGCGCCATGGTTCAGCAGCGCTTCTCGCAGCTCCCCGATGGCTGGGCAGAGACTCTCAGCCGCCAACTCGAGGTCGTTTTCCACCCAGGTGGCCGCCTCTTGGGCGTCCATGAGGCGCTTTGGAAGCGCTGGACTTGGCTGGTTTTTTTCCAGCGATTGACCAGGGGCGAGCCCCAAGGCCGAGAAGACATCTGCCGTGGAGAGAGGGATTTGTGGGTTGAGCAGCAGCAGGTCGAGTGTTGGCGCCATGAGCGGCACACGATGTTCACCGATGCCCGATACCCTGGCGGGTCTTGGATCCAAGAAAAACGGGACGTCTGCGCCCAGGTTGAGAGCCAAGCGCAGCAACTGGGCCTCAGTAGGGGGCATGAAATCCAAAGTCGAGAGCGCGCACAACACAGCGGCGGCGTCACTGGATCCACCACCAAGCCCCGCAGCTACCCAGACGCGCTTGTAGATGTGGATCTCCACTCGAGCTCTGAGGTCTCGCGCATCGAGGTACGCTTTTGCAGCGCGGCCGGCTAGGTTCTGTGGCCCAGAGAGGGTTGTATCAGGCGCACAATCACAGCTGATCTCGGTTCGCTGTGCTTTCTGCACCCGCACCTGCACGGTGTCACCCCAGGAGAGCGGCAAAAAGAGGCTCTCAAGCAGGTGATAGCCATCTTCACGGCGGCGGGTGATACGCAGCGCGAGGTTGATCTTGGCGGGCGCCAAGCGGGTGATGGTGGTGGGATAGAGCATCATTTCAGCCATGGGCTCACTGATAGTCCGTGAGCTTGCGGCGGGCCCCACCCCGCGGGCTGTCCCGTTTGCCTTGGCATGCGACGCAATACTCAGCGTAGGGCATCAGCTGCAGGCGCCGCTCAGCGATGGGTTCTTCACACGCCAGGCAGAGCCCGAAGTCCTCAGGTTCTTGACGCAAGCGTCGCAATGCTGCGTCGATTTGTCCAAGCGAGCCAAGGCGTTTGCGGTTCTGCTGGGAGGCGATGATCTGGCTCATCTCATTGAGCGCCTGAGCATCTTCGTCGGATTTGGCGCTGGCATCGCTGCGATTGGGTTCAATAGAGGGGTCCTCCTGAATGAGGATCTCTTGACGCATCACCAAAAGCCGCTTTTCGAAGCCGGCGCGCTCTTCTGCTTTCATCAGGTCACTGTAGCAAAGCAGAGAGGTGCTCGACCAGGATCGGCGCCCTTGTTCGATGCGATCTCATGTGGCAGAAGGTTCCCCTACCCTGCGGAGGATCCGGCAGCATGGAAGTCGCGATTATTTTTGGCATGCCTGTGCTCATCGTTGGGCTGGTGAAGTATTTTTCCTACCGCACGCGACGGCTCGAACTTGAACATGGAGGCACAAACCAGTTGGACAAGCAGCGCATCGCGACGCTGCTCGAGGACCGCAAGCTGCTCGAAGGGCGTGTGCAGAACCTCGAGACCATCGTCACCTCTGTGGACTTGGAGCTCAATACACGGCTCAATCGCCTGGCGGCGTCTCAATCTCAACTCTTGCTGAGCGAGGGGCCGAGGCCCACCTCCACTGCTGGCGTTGCGCTTGGCCCAGTGGCCCAAGGAGCGGCACAAGAGCCCATGGATGCTCCTGTAGATAGAGCCCTCGCGGCGACGGCGTTCGCTGCCCCCCTCGGACACCTGCAGAGCGGGGCCACTTTGGCTCGTCGCTTCGAGGTCAAAGAGCTGCTCGGCAGCGGTGGCATGGGCGCCGTCTATCGGGCGCATGATCGAGAGCTGGGCGAGGATGTTGCCCTCAAGACCATCAGCGCCAACCTAGCAGAAGACCCCGAAGCGGTGAGTCGCTTTCGTCGAGAGGTGGGAGCGGCGCGGAAGATCACCCATCGCAACGTGATTCGCATTCACGACTTGGGCGAAGACGAGGGCATGCTCTTCCTCTCCATGGAGTACTTCCAAGGCATCACGCTGCAAGAGGTGATCACGCAGCGCGGGCAGCTGAGCTACGCCGAGGCGTTGCCGCTGATAGAGCAGATCGCTGACGCTTTGGATGCCGCCCATGGCGCTGGCGTGATTCACCGCGACCTCAAGCCCCTCAACGTGCTCGTCAATGAACGCCAAGACGTGCGGGTAATAGACTTTGGCCTCGCCAAGGCCTCCACCATGCGAGCGATGACTGCCACAGGCGTGCTCATGGGCACAGTTGAGTATATGTCGCCGGAGCAGGTCCGTGGTGTGGGCGCTGACGAGCGCAGCGATGTCTACGCCCTCGCGGCTATCGCCTTTCATATGCTCTGTGGCCGGCCCCCCTTCGAAGGGGAAAACGTGATCTCGGTGGGCTTCATGCAGTGCAACGACGCTCCGCCTCATCCACGAGAGCTCGCGCCCGCGCTGCCAGAGCATGTCGATCAGGCCATCTTGCGCGGCTTGGCCAAAGACCCCAACGCGCGCTTCGCCTCGGCGGCGCTCTTTAGAGATGCTGTGCGCGGGTTGAAGGTTTAGCGTGGTAGGTGTCGAGCTCACTCGTTATCGATCAGCCCACGCTTGATGGCGAAGCGCGCTAGGTCGGCGTTGGTGCGCACGTTGAGCTTGCGCAAGATGCGGCTGCGGTAGGTCTCTACGGTGCTCATGCTGAGGCTCAACGATTTCGCCACTTCGCGGGTGAGCGCTCCTTTGGCGAGCAGCAGCAAGACCTGCATCTCTCTATCCGAGAGCGTCGCCTCGGGGGTCTCTCCGTGGTGCTCTCCGATGCGGCTGACCATGCCCTCCATCACTGAGGGCGTGACATAGATCCCTTTGTTGGCGACCTTGCGGATGGCGGCCAAAAGCTCGCTGGAAGGGGAGTCTTTGACCATGAAGCCCGACGCGCCAGCTTTGAGTAGCCGGGTGGCGTACTCTTCGCTCGTGTACATCGTCAGGATCAAGATGCGGGTCTTTAGCTCGAGCGCTGTAATCTGTTGGGTGGTCTCCAGACCGTCGATGTCGGGCAGCTTGTAGTCGAGGAGCAAGACGTCAGGTTCGAGTTCCCGGCAGAGATGTACTGCTTCGTGGCCGGTGCCTGCATGGGCGATGACCTCCATTTCTTGCACCCCATTGATGATGCGACAGAGCCCCGAACGCACCAGTTCATGGTCATCCACCACCACGATCCTGATCATCAGTCGCCTCCTGATCATCAGTCGCCTCCCATCGAGGATTCTTTGCCAACTTGCAATCGAATCAACGTGCCCTCCCCAGGGTAGGAGCTGATCTCCAGCGTGCCCTCCACCAGGTCTGTTCGCTCTCGCATGCCTTGCAGGCCAACGCCTCCGCCCTTGGCGCCTTCTTCCATCGCGAAGCCACACCCATCGTCTTCAACCTCAAGGGTGATCTTGTCAATGGTCTCCGTCAGGGCGACTCGGATGCGCTCTGCGTTGGCGTGGCGTGCGACATTATTGAGCGCCTCTTGCGTCACACGGAAGACACAGACCGCCAGCTCTGGTGAGATCTCTCGCCCTTCCTCGCTCACCTCCGCTGCCCAGTTGATCGCCAGCCCCAAGCGCTGCTCGGCCTCGCTGACGAGGCTCTTGATAGCGGGTACGAGTCCAAGGTCGTCGAGGACCATGGGCCGCAGCCCGCGACAGATACGTCGCAGCTCCGAGAGCGCGTCTTTGACCATGGCGTTGGCCTTGTCGAGCCCATCGGCCAAGCTTTCGGTGTCGGCCAAGCGGTCGCTCTCAGTGGAGCTGTTGGCGTCGGCCAAGCTCTTGGTGCTGGTGGGCTGGCCAAGCATATCCAGTTCGAAGTGTAGCAGCATATCCAGTTCGAAGTGTAGCGCCGTGAGTATTTGACCGAGTTCATCATGGAGCTCGCGGGAGAGGCGTGCACGCTCTTGCTCTTGAGTTGCCTGCACCTTGCGGGCTAGCGCGATACGGCGCGCGACAGCTTGGTTGCGCTCACGCTCGAGGACGAGCCTGTGCAGCGCAAAGGAGACGTCCTCTGCGACCTCCTGAAAGACCTCGTGCTCCCGTGGCAATTGTAAGCGGGGGTCGAGGGTAGATACACAGAGGAAGCCGAACTTACGCTTTTCGTGCTGCAGGTGTGCGGTCATTACCCCCTTAGGGCCACGGTCTGCGCATAATGGGCAGTCGTCGCAGACCAGGGACTCGTGCACCATCTCTCCAGGGGCTTTCAGCGCTTCGAGGCAGCAGGCCGGAAGGTCACCCTCTCGTAGACATCCGCCGAGGTCGGCGAAGTCTGCTCCTACGCCCTCCTCCACGGTCAAGGCAGGGCCAAAGGGGCCCTCGGAGAGCAGGATCCAGGCGCTGAGATACCCTCGACTCTCCACCAAGAGCTTACAGACGCCTTGCACGAGCTGCTGAGGGTCTCTTTCGCGGATGATCAGTTGATGAACGCTGCGCAGACCCTCCAAGAGGCGATTGAGGCGTCCGATGCGTCGCTCGGCTCTCTGCTGAGCGGTGGTGTTGGTCTCCTCTTCCTCTGCTTTAGGTTCCCCTAACATCGTTCTTCGCTCTCTGCTTCACCGTTGGCCTGCATCAATAATGGGGATCGTACATCGTCGAGCGCATGACCTCCACCAGGTCACCCTCAGGTCGAGGCGAACTCGTCAGGTCAGCTGCGTAAGCGATCTCTGCTACGGCGGCTGCGATCTCTGCGGAGACCTCACGAATACGGCACAGGTCGGGATAGACCTGACCCTTTTCGAGGTCCGCGTGGGTCACCAGGCCGGCCAAGGT
>JAFCZD010000937.1 GCA_019314525.1 Deltaproteobacteria bacterium | reverse complement strand
AGCAGCGCCCCAGGCAGCAGCGCCCCAGGCAGCAGCGCCCCAGGCAGCAGCGCCCCAGGCAGCAGCGCCCCAGCCGGTGGGAGATGCCCTAGACGCGGTGGTGGCTCAAGGTCCGGTTGCGGCCATGGACCCCGCAACCGCTCAAGCGGATATTGACGCCTATATGCGGGCACAAAAAGCACGCAAAGCACGCAAGGCGACCATCTATACCGTGGTCACGCTGCTTTTTGTCGCGGTGGTTGGCTTCTTCAGCTATCGCAGCTCCCAGCAAGAGGCCGCGCGGCAGGAGGCTGCCAGGTTTCTCAAGGCCTTCAACGATGTTGACATGGGGTCCGCCGCTGGTTTCTGGCGCTGCGTTGTTCGCGCAAAGCATAAGGACATCCACCTGATGGATCCCGCTTTGGTTGTGGATGGGCTTTCCAACGTCTTTGCGTCGCGCCCCAAGAGCCAGCCCGATTATGTGAAACGTAAGTGTTTGCCCATGTTGATTGGGGTCCAGGGGGAGCTGGATAAGCTCAAGGTACCCGAGGACTTTGCACCAGCCCTCCAGGCCCTGAAGACACAACTTCCACCCCTCAAGACTGCCTTCGACAGTTACGTCAAGAAGATGGAGCTCGCGGGTGCTACGGCGTTGGCAGAAAAAGAGATCTGCGCCGCCAACGAGGCATTTCACGCCGCTGAGCAGACCGATAGCGCCAAGACAGTGGGCTACGTCAATCTGCTCTCCTGTGTGATGCCCGATTTGGCGAAGAAGGTGCGTGGCCTCAAGCAGCCTCCAGATGTGCAGCCGGTTGTGGAGTTTTTCCAGGCTGAGATCAAAAAGGATGTGGTTGCTCTCGCGGATAAGCTGCGCAAAGAGTGCTACCCGCAGCTCACCACTCTCTCTCGCATCAAACAGCACCAGATGCTCTTCAAGACCATGAGCGGCGATATGCGTGATGGGTCTGCGCTCAAGTACATCTTCAAGCGCGCAAACCGTGGCATCTTCAAGACGTCCCTCGACGCCATCGGCAAGGCCTTCACAGATTATCGCAACGGCGTGATCAAGGTTCGCCAGGTCGCCGATAAGTTCAAGAAGACGAAGGATTAGCGACCTTCTTCCGTGAACGCGTGTGTCATCAGCGGGGTGTTGTTGTGTCTCCTCGCGGCCCCATGTGTTGTTAGAGATGCTTCCGCGCGTGGTCGCTGTCGCCCATCTACTCGGCAGCCCATGCCAGTGGCGGTGGTGACCCTCCCCAACCTTCCAAAGCGCGTTGTGCGTCTCTCCCGCGAGTTGGAGCGGGCTCTGCGCCAAAGCAAACGTTTCACCATCAAAACCCATGGGCTTGATCGTCGTCAGCTCTTGCTCGAGGGGCAGCGCATTCGGCCAAGCAACTGGCGCAAGCATCGTGTGGTGCTCAAGCTTGGCCTCACCCAAAAGGGTGAGGCTGAGTTGCTCCTCTTTTCTCCCCCTAAACGGCGTGCCACGTGGCGCATGCGTCAGCCCTACGCTCGTGAGGCCGATGCACCCCGCGTCGCCCGCATATTCTTGGATAGCCTCTCTCGCCGTCTTCTTGGCGCCCACACCTACTACGCATCACAGATCGCCTTCGTTCGTGGTCGGGGCAAGCGGTCACGTGTTTATGTGATGAATATGCTCGATGGCACACCGCGCCCTGTCTCTGCCACCAACAAGGAGAGCGTCTTGCCCGCGTGGTCGCCACGTGGGGGCTTGGCGTTCAGCTCTTATCTGTGGCGCAACCCTGATCTCTTCATCATCCGTGACCTAGCCGGGCGAGGGCGCAGCTACCGTATCTCGCGCCATCCAGGCCTCAACATCGGCGCGGCGTTTTCTCCTAAAGGAAACCAGCTTGCGCTCACCCTGAGCAAAGATGGCAACGCCGAAGTCTACTTGCTTCGCACCAATGGCAAGGTGATCCGGCGCTTGACCCACCATCGGCGCATCGACACCTCTCCCTCCTTTTCACCCGATGGTCAGGAGATCGCGTTCGTCTCCGAGCGGGCTGGGGCGCCACAGCTCTTCGTGATGCCCACAGCGGGTGGCACACCGCGACAGCTGACCTCGCGCGGCAGCTACAATCAAGAGCCTGCCTGGTGTCCCACAGTCGCATGCCCCTGGATTGCCTTCACGCACCGCAACGACGAGGGTGTTTATGAGATCACCCTCGTGCACCGGCGCAAGCGCACGCTGCGTCGCGTCACACGAGGGCGCAGCCCGAG
>JAFCZD010000936.1 GCA_019314525.1 Deltaproteobacteria bacterium | reverse complement strand
AGATGAACAGACACTAGAACCCCGCTCTAAAACGATCTGTTCTACTCTGGCGCGTGATTCTCTTTTTGTTCATACACATGGTCGATATCTCCGCGAACTTCAGGACGCCAAACAGTAGATGAGAGACGTGGACCCCGCTTTCTAGACCAAAACCTGGTTCTGCTAAATATGCCTTTTCATATGAATGCGTCCAGCCCCCCATCTGCTCGCCCGGGACGCGACCTTCAGTTGCCCGTCATAGCCGAAACCACTCGGTAGGTATAATAGATACCAGAGAATCCCGCCACGATCCGGTTGGCCCAACCGAATGATACGACCTTGCCCTTCTTCACGTAGAAAACGTCACCGAAAGCCAAAACCCCAAGAGCGATTGGAGGCACTGTGAAATAGGTGAGCCAGAAGAACCACTGTCTCCGGTATACAGGTACCTCGGCATAGGTCAGGTAGGCGTCAGCACGCTTCTCCTCCGGGACATCAACGTCACTTTTTGGTGGTTCGTACGGATTGCCTGTCATGTCTTGCGCTCTGATCTGGGAGCCTGCAACCGGGGCGACCTCGTACCAGGTGCAAATGACCCCCAAATGCTCCATAACCAGCTTTCTCAGTCAACCACCGGGGCTGCCTGGGGGACATGAATGCTGCCCGTGGTGAAGCCGTTGACTGGAAAACGGGCTTGCGTGGCACCGAGTGGCGGCGGTGACTGGCCGTCAGGTGTCCCGTCCGTGGGTGTCCCGTCCGTGGGTGCCTCCGTCTTGGTTGGCAGCATCGAACGCGGGGAGAGCGCTCATGAAACTCAAGAGCGCTGAAGGCGTGACCAAAGCAGAGCTTGGATCCTCCAAGCGCGTCAAGGTCGCGCCCGTGCCAGAGGAGAACTCGCCAGGGAAGGTCGAGGGTGCTGACTTCATCCTCAATGGATGGTTCTTCGTCTGGCATAATTCTCGAGGCAGACAACGACTCGAGCACTATGCATTGGGACTGCAGCTCCTCGACGTGACCACGACGGAGAAAGCAAACGCGAAGCGACTGAGGAGGCAAAACAAGCGCAGACTACGGCCCCGCCGTGGCGGGCGATGCCAGCGCTGGGGGTGGTAACGATACCCGCCCACCCCGAGACGGCCCCAAAGACAACAAGCTGAGCCAGTAGGAGGCACGCCGCACTAGCGCCCATAATCCGCCGCTTGGGGAGGGTTGTTCTGGATCTCGTGCAGCGTCTCCTGGATCCCCGCGGGCAACTTCTCGGCGGGGATCACCACCTCTACCCCCTGCCCTGGCTTGGTGACCGTCGCCCCCTGCAGCGGCACTTGGATCGTCATACACGCGCTCAGCACCGCTGCCATGGTGAACACCCCGACCGTCCGGATCACCCTCTTGGCACGAAACACTGCATGCAGCTGCCATCCAACCCTCGACAGCACCTGGGAGCTCTTCGCCAACAGAAGCCGCGCCGGGCTGGGGTGGTGAACCCGCCTGGCCTCAGCGTTGCCCCCGAAGAAGAAGACCTGTGGTGTCATGAGAGCGAGAATTAGAACGAAGCGCATCATGCACTTGGTCAAAGCAATTTTCGCACCAGCCATCGACGAACGACATTTCAAATACTTGGAGCCATCTGAGAGCGAGACCCTGCCAGAACCAACCGAAAAGAAAGGACTATATGGAAGGAATCAGCCGCGCAGCGAACGCCAGGCGGGACGAATGAAGGGAGCGACAGCGATGCTCAGCATCACCGCGGCGAAGAGCCCTACCAGCGCAACGGGAAAGCTCAGCCCGTTGGCGCTCGCGGAGCCCATCCAGGATGGCGTCATCCAGGCTGAGACAAACGTGCCCACGGCTGTTGCGCCCAGCAGCAGCACGCCCCAGAAGCGCATGCGCAAGAGGCCGACAAAGCCAAGCACGCCAGCACCAAGCAGCGCGATGTGCACCATCTGGTCTTGTTTGGGTGCCAGCGTGAAAAAGATCAGCGTTGGCAACGCCGTGGCAGCGCTGTGCACAGCCCGTTTGATGCGCAACACGGCCTGATCGTCAAGGTTGTAGCGCTTTCGCCACCCCTCCTGCATCTCGTAGCGCTCTGACATCTCACGCCCCGCCAGGGGAGCGTAGATCACCAGGTGAAAGGCTCCCCAAACGAGCAGCGCGCCATTCCACCCCTGGGTCACCAAACCCAAGGCGGCCATGGTCAGCCCACTGCTGGCGATGCCCATGGCGAACCATCGAGCCCAGAACCACTCCGAAGCCAAGCCGAAGAAAGCTACACCATAGGTCAGCGCGAGGGCACCGAAGCAGGCAGCCCACGCGCCTCCTTGGGCCAGCGCCACCAGCACGAAGAGCGTGGTGAGAAAACCCAGCGCCAAGAGCGCGAGCGCACGACGTTCCCCTACCAAGCGACGCCGGAGATCTTCGATCATCATGCCACCCCTCTGGATCCAACGGATTGGTTGGGCCCATCGGATCCATCCCCATCCCCGTCCCGTCCGCCACCTTTACCCCCACCCATGCCCACCGGAGCCTCGCCTGTGGCTGCCCCACCGGCATCTTCCTCCACTGGCTTGGCGCCATCACCTCTTCTTTCTTTTATTTTCGACTTGATAGCGTCGTAGGTGTCCACACCGAGCTTCCACCCGATACCAGCGATCATCGCGCCAGCCAACTTCTGAACCAACCAGTTCATCATGCCTCCCATGAGCGCTCAAAACTTACGCCGCGAACACCTAATACGCTCGAGTTGACCTCGTCTTCGCCTCTCGAAGCT
>JAFCZD010000935.1 GCA_019314525.1 Deltaproteobacteria bacterium | reverse complement strand
GCCTCCGTCGGGTTGCAGGCAGTCAGCGTCGCTGATCTCGATCTTTCCTTCTGCCTTGAGCTTGCGGCGCAAGGCCTGGCGCAGCGCGGTGTTGAAGAAGAAGGCCTGGAGCGCTGGCGCTGGCCCGTTGATGGTCATGGAGACCGAGGTCATGGGGCTCGCGAGATCGAAGCCGGCGTAGAGCGCCTCCATGTCTTCGATGGTGGCGATGGAGACCCCGGAGTTGCCAACCTTTCCCCAGATGTCGGGGCGAGGGTTGGGGTCTTCGCCGTAGAGGGTCACGCTGTCAAAGGCGGTAGAGAGGCGCTTGGCGTCGGAGTGACGGCTGAGGTAGTGAAAGCGCTTATTGGTGCGCCAGGGGCCTCCTTCTCCCGCGAACATGCGTGTGGGGTCCTCGCCGCTGCGCTTGAAGGGGAAGACGCCTGCGGTGAAGGGAAACTCCCCAGGGACATTCTCCGTGAGCCGCCAATAGAGGATGTTCTGCCAGTCCTCGTAGCGCGGAAGGGCGACCTTGGGGATGGCCAGCTGTGAGAGGCTCTTGGTGGTGTTGTCTACCTCGAAGGTCTTGCCGCGCACCTGGTAGCTGTACTTCTCACCCGCGTAGCGCGCCCGAAGCGCGGGCCACTCGACGAGCAGCTGGCGGCAGCGGTTGTCTAGCCCCTCGGCCAGGGAGTTGAACGCCTCCATCAGGCATCGCACATGCTTTGGGGCGGCCTCCAGGTGCTCTTTATCGTGAAGTTCGAGGGTCGGTGCACCCTCGTCGCTCTGGAAGTGGGCGATGCTCTTTTTTAGCGCCCAAAGTTTGGACGCGAGCTCTGCTTGTTCTGCTGCCCAGCTCTTGTAGCTCCGTACGGTGTCGGCGATCTCCGAGAGGTAGCGCACACGTCGAGGGGGGATGATGTGGTGCCGGTCGGGCAGCCCCACGGGCAGGTCGGCCGTGTAGCGCCCCTCAAGGCGGCGGCCGGTCTTGTCGCTCAGCTGCTGCAGCAGCTTGACGTAGACATGGTTGGCGCCGCGATCATTGAATTGGCTCGCCATGCAGGCGTGCACCGGCATCTCGTCCACGGGTTCATCGAAGCGCTCGTGCTCGCGCTGGTAGGCTTTGCGTACGTCGCGCAAGGCGTCCTCGGCCCCCGCGCGGTCGAATTTATTGAGCACCACCATGTCGGCGAGATCGAGCATATCGATCTTTTCCAGCTGAGATTGGGCGCCAAACTCCGGAGTCATCACGTAGAGCGCCACGTCCACCATGTCAACGATGGCCGCGTCGGCTTGGCCGATGCCCGAGGTCTCGGTGATGATCAGGTCGAAGCCCGCCAGCTTACAGATCTCCATCGCGTCAGAGAGCGCGGAGCTGACCTCGCTGCCCGAGCTGCGCGTGGCTAACGAGCGCATGTAGACGCGCCCATTCTCCTCGGCGTTCATGCAGCTGAGGGAATTCATGCGGATGCGGTCGCCCAGCAGCGCACCACCCGTGCGGCGCTTGGTGGGGTCCACTGAGAGCACAGCTACATGGTGTTCTGGGAAATCATGCAGGTAGCGCCGCACGAGCTCATCGGTGAGCGTCGACTTTCCGGCGCCTCCCGTGCCCGTGATGCCCACCAGGGGGATTTTCTTGGGCAGGTGGTCTTTGCTCAGCGCCTCGAGGGTCTCGGCGAGGCGTGCGCCCATGAGCTTATCACCTTGGGCTGCCTCTGCGAGGGTGATAAGCCGCGCTAGCTTGGGCCAGTCATCTGTCTCCAGGGCATCGCCTCGGCCCTCAGGCATGTTGAGGTCCAAGGTGGTGTAGTCACAGAGCTGAACGATCTCGTTGATCATGCCCTGGAGGCCCATCTCGCGCCCATCCTCGGGGTGGTAGATGCGCATGATGCCATACGCTTCGAGTTCACGCTTCTCTTCGGGAATGATGGTACCGCCGCCCCCGCCAAAGATCTTGATATGCCCGCAGCCACGCTCCGCGAGCAGATCATGCATATATTTGAAAAACTCCATGTGGCCGCCCTGGTAGCTGGAGATGGCGATCCCCTGGGCGTCCTCTTGCACTGCGGCGTCGACGATCTCGCGCACGGACCGGTTATGGGCGAGGTGAATCACCTCGACCCCCGTGGCCTGCAGGATGCGGCGCATGATGTTGATCGCCGCGTCGTGGCCATCGAAGAGCGAGGCAGCGGTGACGATGCGCACTTTTTGAGTGGGTGTGTAGAGCGGAAGCTTGGCGGTGG
>JAFCZD010000934.1 GCA_019314525.1 Deltaproteobacteria bacterium | reverse complement strand
AAGGTGGCTGGGCCTGGGAGCACCCCATGCCTGCAGGTGAGCACCTTTCGTCGGCTTGGGTGTTGGGGGAGGACGCGTTTGTCGCGACCTGGGGGGGCACCAGCAGTGTTCTTCAGGCCGGCTTGCCCGCTTGGAACGCGCTCGGGGGGGGCTTGCCACCCACGTACGGGCTCTGGGGTCGCGGTCCTACCGAAATCTATGCGACCACATCCTTGGGTTTGCGCGCATTCGATGGCTCCGGATGGAGGCTCACAGGTCCTGTGCGAGAGCTGAGAGACGTCACAGGACCAAAGGGCGGGCAGAGCCTCATCGCCATCGGTCGTAGAATGGTCTACCGCTACGATGGTGCGGCGTTGGATGCCGGCTACGACGCTGGAGTGACGGTCAAGGGCACTTGGTGTTCCATGGTGAGAGTGCCTACGTGGTGGGAGAGCAGGGCACCATCCTGCGCTGGACGGGCTCAGTGTGGCAGGCCGAGGAATCGGGTACATCAGAGGACCTGACCGCGGTTTGGGGTGCGGACTCGGGTGAAGTTTTTGTGGTTGGGGCTTCCGGTACAGCCTTGCGCCGGGGGCAGACCACCACCTGGGAATCGCTGTCCACGGGCACCTCAAGCTACCTTCAGGGCGTCTGGGGAGTGAGTTCGAGTGAGGTTTACGCGGTGGGTATCAACGCCTTTCGTCATTTTGACGGCACCTCTTGGCGGGCCGAGCCCAACGCACCCGCTGGCACGAACTGGGTGGATATCGCCGGGGACGGTGAGCATCTCGTGGCTGTGGGGAGCTATGGCACCATCGGCCAGCGCCAGCAGGGTGAGTGGTCTTTTGGAGAGCCCACGCGTCTGACCTCTCCGATAAATGCCATCACAGATATTTGGACAGATGGGACCGTGGTTTTCGCGGCCGACGCTGGTGGCGTGATCTTGCAGCGCGTGGGTGCCGTATGGGAGGTGATGACCACACTCGTAGGCTTCCACCCCAATGCCATGTGGGGTAGCTCGGCGACACAAGTCTTCATCGTGGGTCGAGACGGCAAAGTCTTCCGCTTTGATGGGGCCCAATGGGCTGAGGAGAATATTGGCACCACCAGCAGCCTTCACTCTGTGCATGGCTGTGCCCCTGACGATGTGTATATCGGAGGAGCCGATGGCATCTGGCATTTTGATGGCAGCAGCTGGACGCAGATCAGGAGCGATCCCCTCGCGGTGTATGCGCTCCAATGTGTGGACGGCGAGCTTTTTGCGGGACTTTGGGGTGGGGATATCCTTCATCGAATGGGCACGAATTGGCTCGTGGAAGAGACCATGGGTACATCTGTGTGGGGGCTTTGGGCGTCGAGCGTCACCGATGTTTGGGCTGTGGGGCATGAAGGTCAGGTGCTGCATCGCACGGGAGGCGGGTGGCAGAGGGTTTCGATGCCCGGCTCTGAGACGTGGTTTTCTGATGTCGCTGGGACAGGGCCCGATGACGTGACGGTGGTGGGGCCCATGGGTGCCATCTATCACTACGACGGCGTGGCATTTTCCCGTCAAGGGCCCGTGACGGTGCAGACTCTGCGTGTGGTGGCTGCAACGCCATCTGGGGCAGTATTCGCGGCGGGCGACAACGGAATGATCCTCCACCGCACTCCGTAATCTCGGCGGGCTCAGATTGGCTGATCCTTCAGCCATCCAGCGAAAACCGGAGCCCCCGAGCTGCGTGCCGATTTCGTAAACCTCAGAGATTGGGGGAGGGTTTACGAAGACCGAACCTGGCACGGTGTCTGCTTATACACCTCTCCGACTTGATCATTTGCATCCCAAGGAGGGGTCTTCTCATGTTCGCAAAATCAAAACTCATCGTCGCTGGTATTTGCCTCTTCGCCCTGATGGGAACGGCTCACGCCGACTCCTGGATGACCTCCGTGGGTGCTGACAGCATCACCATCAAGGGCACGACCGTGCGTGCCTATGATGGTGGTCGCACCACGTCGAGGTTCACGTCAGAGCAACTGGTGGAGGGGCTCCTTGACTACCTCGGTAAGGAGAGCACGTCGCCAGCTCAGGCTTGGGTGGCGACCCAAGTCTATGACTCCATGAAACTCATGCGTCCCAACGCGTTTCGCGCCTTCAGTAAGTTCACCATCGGTCTGACGCAGCTCAAGAATAATGGCGACGGCGAGGGGCCCCTTGCTTGGGCCGTCAACCAGATGCTCACCAACAAGCGCTTCAACCGTGGCGCCACCCCC
>JAFCZD010000285.1 GCA_019314525.1 Deltaproteobacteria bacterium | reverse complement strand
CTCGGGGCTCTGGCCATTGCTGACCCTTCGCAAGCATCGCTTGCCAACCATCTCGAAGCTGGCTACTCAGCCCGCCACTCCAAAACCTGATTCAAAACACCTATGCTCAAAACACCTATGCTCAAAACACCTATGCTCAAAACACCTATGCTCAAGAGCATACAGGCAGGTAACCTAACTCATGAGCGAGAAATTGATAATTGACGGCCTTCGAGAGTCTTTGCAGGGAAACGCGAACGCATTTGTAGAAGCCCTGGCACAAAGGGCTCACCACTTGATGGTGAACATGGTGGACGGTCGAGTTTTGCCTCAGCCCGACGTTGATCAACTGAAGGCTTCTATTATGCAATTCGTCAAAAACGAGGCGGTCCCGGTCCTTTCCGAGAAGAATCCCACTGCCGGAATTGCTGCGTTGGACCAGATGAGCGCATACGGGATGCCACGATTGGAGCAGGAACGCTCTGAGCTGGAAGCGGTCCGTGCCGCAAAGTTCAAGCCTCCAGCACCGGTTGACTGGCCTGAGCTCGATGGGCTGCGCCACGCTGCAGAGAACGCTGACGTATGCACGCTTGAACCACCCGTCACCAATGTCTACTTTGCTCGCATTCTCAAGGATGAAGAGGGGCTTCGGCTTCCAGAAGAACTTCTTTCACTGTACGCGGCAGCAAATGGTTTTGATCTTTCTTGTTCAGTCGCAACCTATTTGCCAGTGTTCAGCTTGCTGCCAACCGAATCAATCGACGTATCGGAATCGTCGGGGAAATACCCCAAGCGCGCGGCCGTGTTTCAAGGGGGCGATTCGGTTCAGCTGGCAGTATACCGTGACGCAGGGGGGGACCGAAAGAAGACCTGGTGGCTCGTGTATGAGTACGATTACGAACCAATCGCGAGAGTTGAATTCAATCTTCGTGAGCTTCTTCAGTTCGGCATCCAGCGAATGAAGGCCCCCTCCGGGGATGCTCTTGAAGAGGAGTTATCCTGGGCGCGCTTCTTTCGCACCAAAGGCGAAGATTGAGGTAAAGGGCATGGCAAACAAGATCGGCTGGTTCGCGACGCCACTCAAAGGCGATTCACTCAAAGAAGCCCTGCAAGGATCAGCCTGCGCCTTCGCCGTGTTACCGCGCACGCTCCACGATGGCCATCACACAGCTGGTATTCTAGCCCCTCAAATAGCGTGCGCGGTAACAGCCCAAGCAGCCGACCCAGGCGTGCAAGGTTTTCGAGGAAAAGGGCATCGATTGGTACAAGGGGCTCAAGGCCGCCTCAGAAAAGCATGGTGTGTCCAAGGAGCTGATTCTGGCCATCGCGTTCCGCGAGTCGAGCTTGGACGCTGATGCGTGTGGGGCGATCACCGACATTAGGCCCTTTTCTTGGCCGATGATCCGTCGTGGCAAGGGCATGGCGCAGGTCATGCCGGGAACCTTCCAGGCCTACAAGGCGTCCACAGGGGGGGACGAGGCAGCGCAAGCTCGCGCCCCTAGTCGAGCTGTTCGATGCGGATGTGGTCTTCATCAAATGTTGGAGGCATCTTTATCAGTGACAGTTTCGCCGTGGGAAATGACAAGGCCAGGCCTGAAGGCAGGCCAGCTGCGTCAGCGCCCCTTCGACGGGGTGGGAGCCAGAGATGACGCCTTGGCGGGTCTGACCCACCCCTTCAGCGTGAGCGTCTTGCTCAGCCCACCGCGTGTGCCCACAGCCGTGATGCGAAGATCATAGCCCCCGGCGATGGGCGCGTGGCCTGTGCCCCACTTGGGGCAGAGTTCGGCGCGTGAAAAAGCCAGCTGTGGCTTGAAGGGGAGGGTGAAGCGCGTCATGCGTCGTGAGGCGCGCGCACCGGCACGGCTGGGCGTATAGCGCACCTCAAAACCGATGGCAGCAGGTGTTGAGTTCGCGAGGTCGAGCTTCACGCTCCCGGGCACGTAATCATAGCCGTGCCAGGCGGCTCGCGATTTCGGGCCGAAGGTCACCTTGGCGCCGCGCAGCTCAGGTGCACCCTTCGTGCTTGCTTTTGCCTTCACGATGAAGCGCCGTAGCACTCGGCGCCCAACGCGCAGCTCATATCGTCGGCCAGCGACGAGGGCGGGTTGGGCGGTGATCACCAGCAGGTTGATGTTGTCGTGGCGCACAATGGTGAATTTCACCACGCGTTTACGCGTGCGATCAATCAGGCGCAGTCGTTGGGCAGGGGTGCCATGGACACGATAGATCAAGATCGGCGCGTCGCGCGCGAGGCTGTCTCCGTCCTTCTTGGGTTGAATCACGATTTGACCGTCAGGAGCCATGCAGCTGAGCGCGTCTGCGGCTCTGGGTAGGGTGAGCATCAGCAGCGATGCCAGCATCGGTATGGCAGCTTGTTTCATCAGTCTTCGCATGGGCGCTCCTTTAACTTGATGGCAATTATCGCTTGGCGCTGAGAAAATGGCGAACAGATGGGCCCCAAGAGCTGGGCGTAGCTGCGGGTTCGATGCGAACCGCGCGGCCAAGCTTCAGCTTCCAAGCTGGCTAGTGGTGTGGTCATCCTTAGCTATAAGAACGCGCACTTATGGCTGGTGTGATTCTTGTACCCCAAGAGCGGTAGGGAGAATTTGACTATGCAAACATATTCCATTGTCTCGATACTATGCATGATTGCGACGTTTGCAGTGGCACATCCTGCTCTAGCTGAGCAGTTTGCGACAAAGTTCCGTCCCGAAAACCAGAATCGAACGAGGTTGAAGTCGACGGCGGGCCAACTCAAAGCCAGAACGATGGTGAGGAATTGCACCGCGTTGGTGAAGGAGTATGAATCTCGTTTTTCAAGCGGGAATAAAACCCTGAAGATCTCGCGGAATAGCTATCATTCTGCGCTTGGTGCCTATTGGAGCCCTTTCACGGGTCGGAACCCATCACTCTTGGCTCATAAGGTTTGGCAGGCTGCTAACGACTATGCGATTGCTCTAGAGGTGGCTGCCACAGGGAAAACTGGTTCGCTCCTACCAACTGCCAAGCGAAAGTCTCGTATTTTTCGGGCCCTGGACAAGCCGCCCCAGAAGGGACCGAGATTGAAGAAGACGAGTGCCAAACGGGACGTGTTGCGACGAGTGTTGGATGCTCAACAGAAGAGCCGCAGGAGTTACTCGACGCTCATGACACATCTGCCAGCTGTTGACCTCCAATTCTTGGCGACTGCCAAGGAGGTGCCCGAGAACGTGAGAACTGATGCCAAGAACGTGGCCTTGAGCCGCTAAGGCTGGGACGGCAAGAAGGGCGGGCGAGATGAATCAAAACCTTTGGATCAGGGCACGAGCCGAGTCACGATTTCGCGATGGCGTTCCAGGCGGATGAGCCGCCAATGTACAGGGCTAAGGCCAGCAGCACGGCCCCTATGAACAGGAGAGCCTTGATGGTGTCACTCATCATGCCGAGTCGCGACTGCGCATCGGCTCGCGACAGCCCTCGCAGATCGGCGTCGGGTCGAAGTCGAGCCAACTTACCAATCAGAGCCCCAAAGTCTGGATGCGCCGTGTCGAGCATCGTCATCGCCTTCCGGCGGCGCTTGCGGCCATCCTTCCAGCCAACCCAAAGCTCGCCACTCGGCATCCCTGCGAAATCCACCACTTTGCCGATCGCTTCTGCGTTGGCCGAGGCCGGACGCTGTGCCCCTGCAACGTAGAAGCCCGTGATGGTCCGGAGCGGAATCTCTACCTCGTGCAGCCCTTTGCCAACCTGGCGGCCGGGAAGCGTGACTGAGAGCGTTTCCCGGCTCAGGGCGTAGACAGCGTGGGCCTTGCCCAACTTGTATAGGTAGTTTGCGGAGTCCGTGCCCATCAGATTTCCTACGGTTCGACACAACTCCATACGTGGCATGCGCGAACTCCTTCCCTGAGGATACCGGCCCATGTGGGAACGTGCGTGGCCGCCGACACCTATTTAGGAAGCGGGGATGAAGCGACACCGACCACGGCCCACAAAGGCGCTGAAGAGCTTGCCAAGAAACTTGCTCCATTTTCTGGCGTGCTGGTGGCCGACGCTGAGCACCGGCACAACGCCGTCTTTGCAGGCGGGTCGTGTACTGGGCGCGTTGGGGTGGAAGACCACCGGGCTCTGGAACCTCGCCAGCGAGTTGAGCTGTGACGCAATGTGCCGCTGCTGCGATCTGTGGGGCCGGCTGGCATCTCTGTCGGGCGTCAGAATATCAAGCAGCCTATGCCAACGCAGAGCCTGGCCTTTCCGAGAATGTGTGGCTCGCTGGCTACCGACTACCAAGCGTGTTGCAGCTGTGAGGATGCGTATCCCGCCGCCCTGCTCAGCGTAGACTGTCTGGGCGATGCCGAAAAAAGCTCTTCCCCACAGCCCCAACGAAGCAACTCGACTTGCCAGAAGCTGGGGATTTCGTTCCCTGGCCAGCTCTAAGATTGTGAAAACAAAGAGTCCAGCCGTCTAGCATGGATTTTGCAAATCAGTGAGGCATGGGTTTATCTGCTGCATGTTTGAAGACGACGTTCAACCGAGCCTTCAAAGGAAACGAGGATCCCCAATGAGTGCAGCAGCGCGCAGGTGCCACCCCATGCAAATCGCCATCGTCCTTTCCTCGGGTATCGTTTTGCTGAACGTCCTCGGCGCATGCGGTAGCTCTGGCGTGGACAGCCATCCATCCACTGATGGAGGTGTCGTCGAAGACGTGGGTCAGACCCAGGGCAGCGATGGCAGTGGTACCAAGGCTTGCGCTCAGCCCTCGGGTTGGTCGACCGCCTCGGGCCTTTGGGCGCTGCCCTTTGCCCTTGCAGGTACTGATGACGCTGCCAGCCAGCCCACCACGCAGTATCACACCCTGCTCGATATGGATGGTGATGGGCGACCAGACCTGCTGGTGCACCGGGATGAGCGCGAAGACCCAGACCCGCTGGTGGGCAAGGCCTATTGGCTTGTCTTCAAGAACAACGAGAAGGGCTTTGACACCTCGCCCATGCAATGGCGGCTGCCCTTCAGCTTGGGCGGGAGCATGGGCGCGGCCAATGAACCGGCCAATGGGCTGCACGCGTTGATGGATATAGACGGAGATGGCAGGCCTGATTTTGTGGTGTACCGGGACAGCGAGCGCGAAGACCCAGACCCGCTGGTGGGCAGGGCCTACTGGCTTGTCTTCAAAAACAACGGCCAAGGCTTCGATGCCGAGGCGCGCACGTGGCGTATCCCTTATGACCTCGGCGGAAGCCAAGGCCCCGCCAACCAGCCCGCCACTTCATTTCATGCTCTTTTAGATCTCGACGGCGATCGGCGCCCCGACTTTCTCGTACACCGCGAGGGCGAGCGCCCAGACGTGGACCCCTTGGTGGCTAAGAATCATTGGCTGGTGTTCAAAAACACTGGGAGCGGCTTTGATCTCAAGGCTATGCCCTGGCGCATCCCCTACGACCTGAGTCTATTCGAAGCCAGCCAGCCGTCGAGCCAAGGCCACGATCTGCTCGACATGGACGGCGACGGTCGGCCCGATTTTCTCGTGCGTCGGGACATCGAGCGCCCGAGCGGAGATCCCCTGGTGGGGAAGAACCACTGGCTGGTCTTCAGCAATACCGGCAGCAGCTTCGCGTCCGAGGGCGCGATCTGGCGCCTTCCCTACGACCTCGGCGGCAACGCTGGTGCGTTCAACGAGCTATCGACCCAGGGCCACTCTGTGATGGACCTCAACGGCGATGGCAGGCCGGACTTTTTGGTCACTCGTGACATCGAGCGCAGAGACCCCGACCCCTTGGTGGGCAAACACCATTGGATCATCTTCAGCAACACGAAGAGCGCCTTCGACTTGGAGGGGACCACGTGGACCATTCCCTACGATTTAGGGGGAAGCCTCAGCGTGAAGAGCCAGCCTGCGACCTCGTTTCACGCCTTGCTCGACCTAAACGGCGACGGAATGCCCGATTTTCTGGTACACCGAAATGGTGAAGATGAAACCTCTGACCCACTGATGGGAAAATCCTACTGGTGGCTTTTTCAGGACCATTGCTATGACCAAGAATAGAGTGTGTGTGCATCCCCTTTTGCACGTTGCCTGCGTGACTGTCTTTGCTCTGCTCTGCGGCTGCTCTGGAGACGAAACCTCTGAGGTGCCCGGGGGTGACGCGTCGATCGGGGGTGACGCGTCCACCGTGGCGGACGCGTCGCAGCATGCGAGCGATTTATCCTGCACTTGCCAAGGGCGTGTTTGCGGCACCAACGCCTGTGGCCAGAGTTGCGGGGAGGATTGTCCGTCTGGGCAGAGCTGTGACGATGGACAATGTGTGGATTCATGTGGCCCCGGGACCTTCGAATGCAGTGGGGACTGCGTTGACCTACTCACGGACCTGGAAAACTGCGGGTCGTGTGGGAAAGACTGCCTGCCAGAGAGGGGCGGCGCCCCTATTTGCGAGCAGGCCAGCTGCGGCATCCGCTGCACCAACGACGTCTCCCTCTGTCCCGTGGGAAACCTCTGCATGGAGGACACCTGCTGCCCCAATGGCACCCTCGCGGCGTGTGGTGGTAAATGCTGTGGAGAGTGGCAGCCCTTTTGTCGCGACGGCGCCTGTGCGAAATGCGCTTTTGACTCCTGCCTGAGAGGCACCACCGAGACGTGTTGCGGGGATGGGGAGGTCTGCCAGACCAGTGGTGATTTGAAGAAGTGTTGCCCGGCCAAGACGTGCTTCGATGGCCAAACCTGCCAGCCCGAGGGCACGTCCCTCTGTGCCGCAGGAAACCACGAAGTCATCACATGCAAAGACGAAGCCTGGGTGACTACCCAATCTTGCGGGCTCTTTTATTGCGATGGAGGCGCGTGCGAATCCGCCCAGGTGTGTGAGGGTGTTGACAATAGCTACGATTTTCAAGATGACCTCAATGACAAACCTATCACAGTCGTGGCTGGGTACGGCGATGTCGCGAGCAAGGTCGCCATCCTCTTGGTAGGTTGGGAGCCGGGAAGCTACTCGTACGCTCCTGTGACTGTCACCAGCCCAGGCGGGCAGACGTGGGAGATCGTCATGAGGGGCAATCCTGCGCCCAAGGAGTGCATCCTCCGAGCAGACAAGCGCTATTACGACTGTGAGTTTGTTCTTTCGCCCCAGCCCACGGCCATGACGGGCACATGGGATTGGTATTCCGGTGGGACTTCGAACCATCTAAATGGCTGGTGCGTGAAGCTCTGGCCTGCAAACTGAAGCGAGCAGTCCAAACATGAATCGTAACAAAGCACCGTGTGCGTGCG
>JAFCZD010000933.1 GCA_019314525.1 Deltaproteobacteria bacterium | reverse complement strand
TACAGACGAGGGCGTTAAAGAGGGCCCATTGCCGCTGGACATTGTGGAAGCCCCTTCGCTGCTGGTCACCACGGTGAAGGACGACATGGACGGACCGTCCACCATGACCCTTGAAGAGGAGACGGGCCCAACGTTGTCTCTGCGCGAGGCGATCACTCTCGTCAATAATGGTCACCCACGCTCTCATATCCTCTTTGATCTGGGAGTGTTCTCCGACGCCTTGGTTGCTGAGATCGTTATTGGCTCAGGCAGCGGCGTGGGAGGCCTCCCCGCCTTGAAGCGTCCAGGCATGGTCATCAGCGGGGCAAATAACCGGGTCCTGCTGAGGCACTCGAAGAGCGCCCCGGACCGGACACTACCGATCTTCGAGATCTCCGTGGGGGATGTTCGACTGATAGATCTGCAAATGATCGTTCATAGCCAGGCGATTGTGGCCACCAACACCCCTCGCATCACCTTGGACAACCTGGAGATCCGCATGGAGATCGACGCGCAGAGCTCATCCACTGGGCTGATCTCGTTGGTGCAGTGCCATGGCGCAAAACTCGACCATCTGGTGCTTCGAGAGGTACATGGTTCGGGCGTGTATATCCGTGATAGCGATGACGTGCAGGTGGTGGGGCTCAACACCACCGGATGCCAATGGGTGGGGTGCGCCCTGGCTTTTATTCTCAACGTTGATCAGGTCGAGCGCTTCGTTTTTGAAGACCTTGCCTATGATGAGTGGAACCACAGTCCCACCTACTTTGGGCCCGGCATGAACCGTTCAGCGGTAAAACCAACGGTGGGAGGTGGCCTTTGGCTCCCCCTGAGCCATAGCACCATGGCTGCCGAAGGCAGCGTGGTAACGCTCTATGAACAAGGTAGCAGCTGGCAGTATGCTATTGACTCCACCACCGTCGTTGATGGGAAGTGGCTCTTTCCACCACAACCTGACCACCAGCTACGACGAGAGTATCGGCTGACGATTTCCTCTCCAGAGACGGGCACGTCAAACTTCAGCTCAGTCTTCTGGGTCAAAGAGCCCTCCGCATGTGCTGACGAGATACTCTTTCGATCAAGCTTCGAATTCGACGAGCCAGAGTTCTGGACCCTGTCGAATGATGCCAGTTTCGGCCGCTCAGCATATGCTCATGAAGGAGAGTACGCGCTGCGCAGTGGCACTCCTGGAGGCAGCGCCTCCCTCCGAAACACCCTTGATTTTTCTCAAGTCGCACACCCCGTGATTCACTACTTCGGAATGCTCTCTGGCGGGACATGGGCCAACGTAAGGGTTGTTGTTACAACCGACCAGGCACCTACTGCCGAAGGATTCATGGAAGGCTTCGCCCCATCGTGGACAGGCTACCTGGTAGATCTTGCTCATCTGTCTGGACACACGGGGGTCAACATCACGCTAGAACTCACCTCCGACACTGATGCAACGGCGAAGGTAGACATCGTCGAAGTTTGCGATGGCATCCTCTAAGGTCGCAGACCTGCGAGGTATGCTGGCTGCTCTGATGGGGAGCTATTCAGCGCTCGTATCAGACAGAAGCATGCTAGCTTCACCCCTGTAACAGACCCATGTCGGTACCGGTCCCTTTTCCGTGAAGGAGATGAGATGCGTTTTCCGAGACATTCACGTGTGCTTTTCGCAGCCTTGCTGAGCACCTCTTTGTTGTGGGCCTCACCCACGCGAGCCCAGGGCGAGCTAGAGCCAGAGCCTCCCATGGACGAGGTCGCGCCGGGGGCGCCGCCCGCAGCACAAGCCTATGAACCGCGTCACGCCCGCGACGCTGTGGGCAACTCTTTCTACGGTGCGCTCTCACCCCATGGACGCTGGCATTATTCGAATCGTTGGGGTTGGGTCTGGACGCCTCATCGGCATGTGGTGGGGGCTGGTTTTCGCCCCTACGTCAGCGCAGGCGAGTGGGCCTACAGCGACGAAGGCTGGATGTTCGTCAGTCAACATTCGTGGGGCTGGGCACCTTACCATTATGGACGTTGGTACCGCGCGCCTGGCTACGGTTGGACGTGGAGGCCAGGATCGCAGTGGGCACCGGCTTGGGTCGATTGGCGCTATGGGGATGGTTACGTTGGATGGTCTCCTCTCAGCCCAGCTGGAGTCGCGTTGGATGCCTATTGGTCTTTTGTGGGCGCAGGCGATATCGGTCGGCCTCATGTGCATCGTTACCTGATCCCTCGAAAGCGTGTCCGTCGCTTCTATCGCCGCACGACGCGCGTTC
>JAFCZD010000932.1 GCA_019314525.1 Deltaproteobacteria bacterium | reverse complement strand
ATTTATGTTATTGGTGGTGTTTGTGTGTCCACGCTGGTGTCAGCGGGCACGATGTCGGGCGTGAGAGAGTCGACTGTGGCGTCCAAAGGGGGCGACGTGTCCGCAAGTCCGGCGTCCTGGGCAACATCGGTGGCAGCGGCGTCGGCGGGTGCTGCGTCAGTCAACGCCCCATCTCTCTCAGAAGACCCGCTGTCCACGAGTGGTTCACCGTCTTCCCGAGGGGTTCCGTCTCGTGGCTGAGTGGAGCGGTCGACGTTGGCGTCAGACGCAGGGCCGATGTCCGCTCGTTTGGCCTCGTCACCGCAAGCTGAGCATAGAAGCAAGGAAGTGAGAGAGCCGACTATCCATGTGGAATGCAGTTTCATCACACGATGGTACCGGAAGCAGTGCATCTCGGGTAGACGGTTGCCGCGTCGTCAAAACTACTCCTCAAGCAGGCACACATGTTGCACTGGGGGTATGCATATGGAACACGCGAGAAGCGCCCAGCGCACACTCAGAGGCCGAGTTATCCTGACAGTCCTCAGTGTCTTCACCTTTGCAAACGTTGTCGGTGAAAGCTGGGCAAACGCAGACTTAAAGGGGATGGGGAAGGGGCGCACAGGGCTTCCCTGGATTCAACGTGTCAAACAGATTCGCGACAAACCGGGGATGCCCATCTTTCGCTCTGTGCCTCCACCTTTCGAAAAGCAGTCGGTCGGAGATCTGAAAAATACCCTTACGTTCTATACGTGTCTTCCAGCGAACAGTCAGGGAAAGCGATTCATGAACCCAGAGCATGTCGTCTGGGCGTCTGCAAGAGGTCCCCAGTTTTCATTTGGCGACACGACTCTGCGAATCAAGGCCGTTGTTGATCCCAAAACCGGTGGGAAGTACAAGCAGGAGGCGAAAGGAGAATGGGGGACCAGTGGGCTCAAGAATGTTTGGGTATGGCTCCGTGTGAGGAATATCGTTGCTGTTGAGGTAGTGGGTGCTCCTTTTGTTAAGGATTTTAACGCGTTTTCTGTCTCAGAGGCCTACGTCAATCCCTACAGCCTGGCGCCAAAGTTCAAAGAAGCCAAGGAGCACCTTCACCATATCACCACTCGTTCAGCTCCCACCCAGGCCTTCTGGGATGACATCGCTCAAGTTCACCACGAGATGCGTGGGAAGAGCCTGAAATGGTATGATCAGGATGGCAAACTCCATTTCCGTCGTCCCAAGTGAGGGTTGATGGCCACCCCAGTTGCCAAGCCATCGAATTTCATTGTCTAAGCCTCGGCTTCTCAGCGTCTTAGGCCCCATATCAACGGCATGGATTGTGCGTACCGTGACCCTCGTGAGAGCGAATACCCGAAATAGGCTCTGCCTGCTCCTTGCGACCCTGCTCTTCGTTGCGCCAGATATCAGCGCAGCCCGTGGCGTGCGTTTGCGTCAGCTCCAACGTCACGAGAGCGTTTTTTCCTATGTTAAGCGTGTCAATCACGGGCGCTTTTCGCAGCGACTCTACCAACAGGTGGTCGGTGCCGCCGCGGTATTCAAGGAAGGCGATCGGATGGTTGGCGTATCGGCGACCAACCGCATCTCACGGCGCTATGCGCGCCGGCTGCTCTCGAATACGAAGATCAAGGATATCCACGAGGCGCCGCTCTATAAAGACGCTCTTCAGCAAAGCGCTTGGGACGCGGTGGATGCCAAGGCCTACACCAAGGTTCGTGCATGGACCCTGGGTCAGCTACGCACCTTCCTGCTGAGCAAACCTGAAGCACAGATCAAATCGATCATGACCGGCCTCAACAGCGACGTCATCGCTTCGGTGGTGAAGCTGATGTCCAACAAGGAGCTGACACGAATCGGCCAGACGGTCTTCAACAACCTGCCCGGCACTAAGATTGGCGCCAAGGGCTATTGCAGCGCGCGGATTCAGCCCAACTCACCCACGGATAACCCGCAAGATATCCAATGGCAGGTCTTCAACGCGTGGAGCTTTGGCGTGGGCGACTTGATGCTCGGCAACAACCCCTCGGCGAGCGACGCCAAGACGCTGCGCTCCACGGAGAGCACGCTCAAGGGGCTGGTGACATCGTTCAAATTGGAGAAGGTGTTGCCCTGGTCGGTCTTGGCGCATATCGACGATCAAGCCAAGCTCGAAAAGGCGAAGCCGAAGTCTACGGCGTTGTGGTTTCAGAGCATCGCGGGCAGTGAGAGCGCTGGCGCGACGTTCGGCATTTCTACCGCGAAGATGAAGCG
>JAFCZD010000931.1 GCA_019314525.1 Deltaproteobacteria bacterium | reverse complement strand
GCGATACTACCCGTGCGACCGGACCAGGCGGTGCCGCCGCCCACAATCGACCTGGGTCGCGTCGACGCAGAAGCGGACCAGCCCGCACCTGTGACGTGCGTTCCAGACTTCGACGAGGCCTATTGTTACAGCGCCTTCAAGGCGACCGTGCTCCTTTGCCACTGCGACGAGGGCAAGAGCTGGGATGCGTGCAAGCGAGAGTGGGCCCCCTCGGCAAGCTACCGCTCCGCCTATCTGGCACTTATCGACTGTCTGGCGAAAAACTGCGACCGTCCCTGCATGGGCGATTTAACGGCAGCCAAGGAGCTTTTCGGCGACTGCTCCCAGCTCCATTGTCGCGCGGAGCTATCGTGCTGCAGGGGCCAATAGTCCCGCGCTCATGTTGTCGTTCGTCGGAGAGCGCGACAGCCGGACCGGCGTGGCCATCTCGCTCTCCTCATTTCATCACCAGAAAGATGTACTGAGAAGTCAGTACTCACAAACCTTGAGCGAACCGCTCATCTCAATGCAGGCCTGCCCAAACGCGCAATCAGCACTCGTTTCGCAGAGCGTCAGCGATGGGCAGAAGTTGACGCAAGCGATGTCGATGGGAAAGCTCCGTACAAAGAAACAACAGCTCTGGTGGGTAGGGCAGTGGGCAGCGGCGAGGCAGTTGATCTTGTCACTTGTGCAGGTGCCCCGTGGCACGCAGCTCCCGCTCTCTTGAGCGTAGCAGCAATCCTCGAGCGACGGGTCGCACACTCTGTCGCCACACATTAGCGTCTTCAATGGTGGTCCACCGGCACAAACGGTGACGCTGCTGTTTTTCGAGCAGCCGAAGTCATCGCAATCGGTGTAGCCGTTATGATCGTTATCCCAACCATCGGAGCAGAGGGCGTTGGTGTTCTCTTCAGCGCCGACGCTTCCGCCACAGACGGTGACGCTGCTGTTCTTCGAGCAGCCGAAGTCATCGCAATCGGTGTAGCCGTTATGATCGTTATCCCAGCCATCGGAGCAGAGGGCGTTGGTGTTCTCTTCAGCGCCGACGCTTCCGCCACAGACGGTGACGCTGCTGTTCTTCGAGCAGCCGAAGTCATCGCAATCGGTGTAACCGTTATGATCGTTATCCCAGCCATCGGAGCAGAGGGCGTTGGTGTTCTCGTTACCGCCGTTGCTGCTTCCACCCTCCTGTGGGGTGGGAAGCGTCACGCCCACGTCCCCGCCCGTCTGCGAGCTGCATTGGGCCCCCATGGCGTCCAAACCCCGTTGGCATTGCGCCTCAGCTTCACTGGCTTGATGCCATTCATCGTAGATGGCCTGGCATGACGACTGAAAGGCTGGCGAGAGGCTCTTGCAGCACTCGAGGAGCTTGTTGCATGCGTCCCCTGAATCGCCGTCTTGGTTGGAACAGCTCGTCATTAGGGACAACGAGCAAGCCAGCAGCACCATGATAGAGGGTTTTGTTGTGGCAAGGAGGAAACTCTTGGGTGACATCGGTGAGTCCTTTCATGGGAAGATTTCGGACAGAACTCTTCCTAAGAGAGGTGCTCACTCAGCGCTTGAAGTCGCAGGCACCAGGCAAGTTTCTCTGATTTTTCTTGGGTGGGCGCTTGGAGGCGGGCGCTAGAACCCTGGGCGGTTGAGGTCCTTGAGCTATCGCATTCGCGTGGGCAGATACCGGACGAGATCGAGCAGGATAGAATCCTCGTTGTTGTGCTGAAGATCCGTCACCGCCGTGGAGGCCGCCTAAGGTCAAGTCCATCTGTGGAGAGACCCGGAGTCACCGTCGGTCTCCTCAGAGCCCAATAGCCGGCGCAATGGCCGCGCCCTTCGTCTCTCCCTTCAGGTCGCGCTCCCCCACAGAGAGCACGTCCATGGGGCAGACCTGGATGCAGATGCCGCACTGAATGCAGGATGAGTTGCTGTTGTCCATGTCCCGCCCTTGTTGGGCGAACTTCTGCACCTGAATGCCCATTTGACAGAAGCGCGTGCACTCGCCACAGCCGATGCAATGCGAGCTGGGCTTGATGGTGATGCGCGCGAAGCGGCGCGCGAGCAACTCCATGTAGGCGCGCAGGGGGCAGAAGAAGCGGCACCAGACGCGATTTCCGAGGTAGGGGTAGAGCGCGACGCCCAACACGCTGGCTAGCCAGAAATCCACCATCAGCGAGTACCATTGGGTGGCGAAGGCTTTGGTGGAATAGAGCGCGTCTTTCGCAAAAAAGCCCCACGCGTCGTTGAGGATCAAGAG
>JAFCZD010000930.1 GCA_019314525.1 Deltaproteobacteria bacterium | reverse complement strand
CCATACGTTCTCAATTCGTGCCAGCGCCTGGACGAACAATGCCTCAGCGCTACCGATCTTTTCGTCGGGCAGGATCGCTTACTACATCGCAAATCGCTCGTTGTGGCGAGGAGGCCAACCTGTGGATGTAGCATTGTCGGCCTGGTATGAATCATGGGATGACGGCGGGGCCGTGCATCCAACGTTCGACAATGTGCAATTTCGCGAAAAAACCTTCAGCTTCAATGTCTCCCAACCCGCGGTGCTGATTACCTCCATGGCTTCTGCGGCAAATTGGTCTGGGACGTTGCCCGCACATTTTTCCTCCATTTCGACGATCTACATCGACGGAGCCCCCTGCAACGTGCACAAATCCACCACTGAGGACTCTGAAGTCCTCTCCGCGGTAAGCTGTGTTGCAGAGCTCAACCCTGGCCAGCACGACATCAAGGTCACGGCGTCGGCCTGGGCGTCAAACGAACAGGTGCTGCCCACATTTGAAAGCGGAAATATCGCCGGCCAATTGATAGCCACATCCCTCAGCACAGACAGTTCAGCGGTGGTCCTCGCGCGCCATGCAACACCTTGGACAGACCCTGGCGTGCAAACCACGTCAGGCAAGGGACGCCAACGGAGCCAGAGTTTCGACATCAGCGTGACTCAGGCCGCGGTGCTCTTTGCAACGGTCGGCACTCACACCAACGTCACCAGCGCCAAGCTGCACCTAGAGTCGGTCTCAACGATCGCGGTAGATGGCGTAATATGCGCTAGGCACGAAGAGTCCACTTCAGATGCACCTGCAACAACCCTCCCAAGTGCAGCGAGCTGTGTTGCAGCCCTCGCACCAGGAGCCCACACCTTAGAGTTCGTGGGCCTGGGATCCACAGATAGCGTGACGGCCGTTCCCACCTTGCCGGACGGCCACATGGGCTACCTCATTGTCGCCGAAGAGATCGCAGCCCCCTAAGTCTATGAAAGTCTCGCTGGATGGTGGTCGCTCGGGTCCCATCTATCGCATGACGGTCATCGAGAGCGGCAGCGGATGGCTGGCGGCGCTCATGGCTAGCGCCGTGGTTTCTTGGGGACTCACTGCGATCTGGGGCCACGCGCACTAACTCAGAGCCTGAGGAATGCCCCGCCCTTCCGGGCGGCACCCTTGATGGCAGGGTGGCCTTTTGAATAGCCCAGATCGTTCGTTGGCCCAGGCAGGAGGCAATTCAGGCTTGCACAAGCACGGTTGATCTTCTTTGCGGCCTTGCCAAGCACCGGTGTCGCCAAGACAGCGTCGGCGAGTCGGGTGACCCGCTGAACAAAGCGCACATAGGATGGCGCGGCATCCGGTCCGTAGTTGGCGTAATCTTGCTTTGTCAGCTTCAGCGGCTTGAAAGCGTGTCTCCAAGCCTTGGCGGTCTTTTTCCAAGTAATCCTCTTACTGGCATGCACGCGTTGTTTCACGTGATGGCCCGCGTGAGACGTACCCACACCAAATATCAGGGTTAGCAAACCCGCAACAAGCAAACTCCTCATGATCCTCACTCCAATCCTATGCCGATTTACGCATGCAGATGACGGTGTTTTTTCAATACCCGCGATGTGTTGCAAGCAATGCACCAAAGCGAGCACCACCTACGGCCATCCAGCTAACCTGTCGAGTTTAAGGGGGAAGTATCGCGCCGAGCTGAAGCTTCAGCCTCTGATGTATGGGAACGGCGCCGGATCCTTCATCGAGATCAAATCAGATCAACGGCTACGGATCTGGCCGGTTCGAAAGCTCCGTGAAACGAATGATGTGAAGCCGTTGTAGATGGGGGCGCGTTCATTGGCAGCAGATGGGCGAGACCTCTCGCCTGGGGACTGAGGGGGGCAGTTTGAACACCAAGCCAGGCTCTATCGTTTGGTCCCCATCTATCGCATGACGGTCATCGAGAGCGGCAGCGGATGGCTGGCGGCGCTCATGGCTAGCGCCGTGGTTTCTGGGGGACACTCGCCGTTGCTGGGACTCGCGCTGGAGATCAACACTGGCCCGCCGCTGCCTCCCTGAATCACGTAGGGGGTGCTGTGTGATACGGCGCGCCAGTAGTAGCGGCTGGCTGTCACGGGGGCGTTGATCGGCACGCTGAAGCGCTGCAGCAAAAAGCCGTCTTTCATTTCTAGGTTCCTCGAAGCGGGCGGTCTGATTTTGACCTCGGCGATTCGGGTCGCGGTCTTCCAGTCTTGGGTCGTCGACTCATAGATGGCGAAACTCGTGATG
>JAFCZD010000284.1 GCA_019314525.1 Deltaproteobacteria bacterium | reverse complement strand
TCGCGCAAGCTGACGGTCTTTTCGAGGTAGCCCGTGGCGCCAAACTCGAGGCCCTGCACCTTCTCTAGCGGGTCGACCTTATAGGCCGAGAGCATGATGATCGGGTCCTCGTAGAACTCGCGCAGCTTCTTGCAGGCGAAGTAGCCCGCCTCGTCGCCCTCGCGGTCGAAGCGCACGTCGAGAAGAATGCACGCGGGCCGTTGTTCACGCGCTAAGGCGATGCCTCCGGCCGTGTCATAGGCGCCAAAGACCTCAAAGCCCTTGGCCGTGAAATAATCGGTCCAGATCTGCACGGTCTCTTTGTCGTCATCGATGATCAGCAGCCGTTCCATGGCTTAGCCTCGTTCTTTGTCTACCGGCTCGTTTTTCGCAGCTTGGGGCCCAAAGCTCAAGATGAAGCGTGATCCCGTTGCTCCCTCGAGCAACAGGTCGCCCCCATGGGCACGAGCGATCTCGCGAGCGAAGGGCAACCCGAGGCCAAAGCCGCCATGCTCGGGGCTGGTGCGCCCGCGCACGAAGGGCGCGAAGACCTCGTCGCGTTGGTCCTCGGCGATGCCCTCGCCATGATCGCTGACGAGCAGGCGTACGCCGACAAGAGGATCGTTCGTCAGCGCCACCTCCACGGGGGGCTCACCATACTTTTGTGCGTTATCCATCAGGTTGCACAGGGCGATCTTCATGTATACCGGATCGGCCTCGACAAAGACCGCCCCAGGCGGCAACGAGAGTTCGAGATCCCCAGCGGATCCCTCGAACTCCTTGGCGGTAGCCCACACGAGGGCCGTGAGATCCAGCTGCTCTTTCTTTAATTCGATGCCTTGCTCGACGCGTGCTTGGTCCAGCAACGTTTGCACCAGGCGCGCCAAGTTCAGGCTCTCATCTTGCAGCCCTTGGGCATATCGACCGACCACCTCGTGCTGCTCCTGGATCTCCGGCATGGTCAGCATTTCGGCGCGGTGTGCCATGCGCGTCAGCGGCTTGCGCAGCTCGTGGGAGGCGAGGCGCACGAAGCGCTGCTGCTCGTCTACCAGCACTTGCTCGCGATGCAGCGCAGCCCGCTCCCGCCGCATAGCGCGCACAATGCGCCAGCCGGCATACGCCAGGGCGCTCAGGGAGAAGAGAAGCAAGGCGAAGACCCACGGCTCACGCCACCAAGGACGCACGACGCGAAAGGTGTGAATGGCGGGAGACGCGTCGACGTTGAGGTCGCGATCCATCGCGCGCACCGCAAAGCGGTGCCGACCAGGCTTTAGCCCCGAGAGTCGCACTCGGTTGCGGGGCTCAAAGGGGCTCCAGCCTTTTTCATCGATGCGGTAGGAAAACTGCAAGGACCCAGTGGGCGTGTCTTTGAGCACATCTTCCCCCGAGAAGGTGAGCACCACACCGTGACCATGCACGAAGGTGCGGGCTACGAGGGCCCCTGAACCCGGGCCGATGAAGGTCTCCGGGGCGGCCTTGTCTGGCGTGTAGCGACTGAGGCCCCCGCCAAGGGTGGCGAAGAGCAGGGACCCATCGGGGTGGCGTGCGACATCTCGAATGGTGTCGGCGGCGAGGCCCGAATCGCTGGTGAAGACCGACCATCGACCCTTGAAGAAGCGCCGCACCCCAAGCCCGCGCACGGCGAACCAAAGGGCCCCTTCGGACGTCTTGACAACGAAGCGCGAGTACACACCCGCGGGCAACCAACGAGAGGGCTGCACCAAGCGCCATGCCTTGCCAGGTGCACGCGCATAGGCGCCATCGAGCCCAGAAGCCCAGAGCGTACCCGCGTCATCCTCAACCAGCCTGTAAACACGCTTCATGCGCGAAGGGGTTTCACTGTGGGGCCCCATGCCTGGACGGGTCACGCTCGCCGCTATCCAGCGCTCTCCGTCGAGGCGGGCCAAGCCCCCGGCCGTAGCCGCCCAAACCACGCCTCCTTTGGCCACCATCACCGCGTTGACCCGGTCATCGGGCAGGCCTTCGGCGCTCGTGTAGCTCTTCCAGCGTCCCTTGGCGTAGCGGCTCACACCGCCATCGGTGGCAAAATAGAGCGCCTTGCGATGCGCCGCGATCCAGCGCACGTGGGCGTGCACAGGCCCAGCTCCGTCTTTCGCAGGGAAGTGTCGCCAGCTTCGCGTCTGCAGATCGTAGCGACGTAGCCCGTCTCGTGTGGCGACCCACACCGCGTCGTCTCCCGCCTGCGCGATATGCTGCACGCTGTCTTGTGCAGCATCGCCGGTTTGTTCGAGCCTTGGGCGCGGGCCACCAAGAACGATGATGCCCTTGTGGGTGCCCACCCAAACCTCGCCGTTCTTCCGCACCAACAAGCCGCCTGTGAGGTTTTCGCTGGGGAGCCCTTGCTCCCGGCCGAACTGCCGCCAACGGCTGCGGGCATAGCGTGCGACGCCTCCACCGAGGGTTGCGAACCAGAGCGCGCCATCACGGGCTTGGACGATGGCGAAGACATGGTTGCTGGGCAGGCCATCTCGCCGAGAGAAGGTGCGCCAACGGCCCTTGGAAAAGCGACTCAGGCCCACGGAGGTGGCGACCCACACGCTGCCGTCTCGGGCTTCGAAGAGGGCTCCTGCACGGTTGCCGGAGAGCCCTGTGGAGGTGTCGTGCACCTTCCAGCTGTAAGCACCTTCGGCGGTGCGCGCGCCGACGATCACGCCCGCGCCCTTGGTGGCGAGCCAGAGCTTGCCGTCACGAGCCTCGAGGATGCCATGCACATAGAAGCCTTGGGTCCCGGGGATGTCTAGGGGCCACGAGCTCCAGCGGGTCCCGTCAAAGCGCTGGAGGAGCTTCGCGCCATAGCTCGCACAGAGGATCGTCTTGTCCCGTGTCTGAATGCAGCGACCCACCTCATGGCTGGCGAGCCCATCAGCGGCCCCGAAAACTCGCCAACGTTCCCCCTCCATGTGCGCGATGCCACCGCCAGTGGGTACCGCCCAAGGCATGCCTTCGTGGTCAAGAAAGAGCGCAGTAATTTCCTCGGATGGTAGACCGTTTTTCCGGCCATACCAGCGCCACCGTCCATTCTCGAGGCGACCCACGCCACCGCCAAGGGTTGCCACCCAGAGCACGCCGCTGGGTGCGAGGGCGAGGTCCATCACTTGAAGACGTGCGCTTTTTCCTTCTGGTCGCAGGGTCTTCCAGGCGCAGCGCTGGGGATCATAGTGGGTGATGCCCTCCATGGTGGCGAAGTAGAGCTTGCCCTCGGCGTCCTCTACGACGTCGCGCACGATGTCGTGGGCGAGACCGTCGTGAGTGGTGAAGTTACGGAAGCGCCAGAGTTCCTGACCGCTGGCCCCAGCGGCTCGCGAGGAGCTGGACACGAGCAACGCGATGGCGATCAGCGCGATGGTGACCGCGATGAAGCGTGAAGAAAGGCGACTCACGGGCTGAGTCTACCCCGTGGGCTGTGGAATTCTCCAGGTGCAAAGCGCGAGGTCGATGGTGTGGTACGATTGGAGTTCTTCACCTATGGAGGGACCCATGAGGTCACCACTGGCTGCCGCTTTATGCGGCCTGCTCTTCTGCGCGTCTGCCTGCGGCGGGGACGACGGAAAAAAGCTGCTTGGCGATCTTTGCCTGCAGGATGACGAATGCGCCGACGGTCGCTGCGATGAGTTGGTGTGCAAGGCCAAAGACCCCCATACGCAGGGCGAGGCATGCGTTCACGCGCTGGAGTGCGCGACGGAGAACTGTGTCGAGGGCAGCTGCGGGGAGGGTGAACGCCTTATTGCCGTGGGCTGCAGCCTCGACGCCCAATGCCGCAGCGGGCGTTGTGCCGTGGGCGTGTGCGCTCTTCCTTTGACCGACGGTGGTGTGGCCGACGCCAGCCTGGCCGACGCCATCCTTGTCGATGCCAGCCTGGTCGATGCCAGCCTGGATGCAAATATGGACGGAGATCTTGGGGATCCTGATATCACCCTCGATACCCAAGTCGACCAGGATCTCTATCCAGACCCAGACACCAAGTATTCGTGGAGTGACCTCGGCCCCGTGCCTGAGGGCATGCTCTTTGACGCTGCGCCCACCGAAGCCGGCCCTGGTGTGCCTTGGCTGGCGGCGAGTATTTGTTCTGGAGGCGGCACCCTCGACACGCTTTGCCTCGTCTCGGACGCGCAGACCGTGCCCGGAGGTGCGCTGATCAGCGGGGCCGGAAGCCTCACGATTCAGGCGGGTGGCTCCATCGCAGTGCAAGCGGGCGAGGCCGCTACCCTCTGGCTCGGTGGCGACATCACCATCGAGGCCGACACCTCGTGGGAAGGTGACCTGCACCTCCTGGTGGCGCGCAGCCTCATGGTCGCGGGCACCATGGACGCCAATATCGCAGCGTCCCGGCTCCAAGCGTTGACGGTGACAGCGAGCGGCGCGATCCGCGCCGATGGTCGCGGGCATCTCGGTGGAAAGTTGCGAAGCGAGTCTGGCCAGGGCCCCGCGGCGGGTATCGGCCACGACCGGGGTGGCTCAGGAGGCGGGCACGGCAGCCAAGGGGGGCCTGCCATCGAAGCTGCGAGTGCGGCCACCTATGGCTCCGCTCTCACGCCAACAGAGCTGGGCTCGGGGGGCGGGGCCTGCGTGATCTATAAGGGCGGCGATGGCGGCGGGCGGCTGCGCATAGAGGTTACAGGCGCCGTGGTGAACGACGGCTTGATCACCGCCCACGGCTTGCCTGGTGGAGGGGTGGCTGGAGCGGGCAGCAGCGCGGGCGGCGGCGCGGGCGGATCCATCTGGTTGACGGTGGAGGAGCTCTCGGGAGTGGGCACCATCGCGGCCAACGGCGGCGTCGCAGGATACACCTGGGGAGGGTGGGCCGGTGGCGTCGGCGGTGGGGGGCGTGTGGCGCTCTATATCGTTGGCGCGTCGCCTTTTATCCATAGCGGCCTGATCGTCGCGAGCGGTGGTGTGCCCGCGGTGGAGAGCCCACCGGTGAAGCAGGGCTCGATCTACCTACGCACAGACGCGGACCGTTTCTGTGACACAGGCTCTTTGAAGACGCTCTGCACGATCAACACGGCAAAACGCATCCCCATGCTCACCCCCTTGCGGGGGCCGGGATCGCTGCAGATCGACCCGGAAGGCTCGGTGACAATCATTGGTGGTTCGGCCCAGGGCGCTATCGTCGAGCTCGGGGGCGACCTCACCATCACCGGGAGCTGGCAGGGCGATATCGAGCGCTTACGTGCGGGGACCTTCACGCTAACTGGATCCTTGAAAGCAAATATCTTCGATGGCGCGGTCTCACGCTTTGATTTGCTCGAGGCAGGGGTGCTCGACGCGAGCGAGCGCGGCTACCTAGGGGGGCGACGTACAGCGCCCGTGGGCGAAGGCCCAGGGTCTGGGGGGGCAGGCGCCAACAGCGGGGGCGGTGGAGGCTACGGCGGGGCTGGCAGCGTCGGCGCCGACGATGCGACGGCGGGCAGCACCTATGGGTCACGCAGCAACCCGCGAGACCTCGGGTCGGGCGGCGCTCACGGCGGGCGAAATTACGGGGGCGCGGGTGGTGGTTTGGTGCGCCTCGTCGTCAGCGGTGAGGCGTCGCTTCACGGCGCGCTAAGCGCCAACGGAGGGCCAGGCACCACCGGGGCGGGCTGTTGCTGGCATGGCGCGGCTGGCGGTTCGGGGGGCGCGCTCTGGATGCGTGCGGCGTCGATCACCGGAGCTGGCAGCATCAGCGCCGATGGCGGCCTGGGGGCCAGCACATCCTATGGCAGCGGCGGTGCGGGCGGGGGAGGTCGCGTCGCGCTGGAGGTGAGCGGCACGACCTATGCCTTTTCCGGCACGCTCTCGCTGGCTCCTGGGGAAAAAGGCTATTGGACGGGCCACGCGGCGGGCGGCAGCTTCTCTCTGTCTCTTCCGAGCGTCGACGCCCTCTGCGACAGCGGAGACCTCGCGCGCACCTGCTATGTGATGTCACGGCGCGTGGTGAGCGATGACACAGCCTTCGTGGGCACAGGGGGGCTCGTGATTTCCAACGCCGGAGAGCTCGTGGTCGCCGGATCCACCGAGGCTGGCGCCCTCGTTGATTTGGGTGGCGCCTTTGACATGCGTGGCTCTTGGAAAGGCGACATCGCGCGTCTGAGAGCCAAGACGATCCAGGTCCGGGGCAAGATGGAGGGCAACTTCCCCGACATGAGCTGCGAGCAACTGATCCTTGAGGCCGGCGCCCTCATCGATGCCTCGGGGCGCGGACACCTCGGTGGCGCCCGTGGTTCAGGGGCGGGACACGGCCCCGGAGGCGGGCTCGGCGGCGTGGTGGGCGGTGGCGGTGGCGGCCATGGCGGCTCGGGGGCGGCGGGAGAAGCTGGCGCTGGCGGTGTGGCCAACGGCGTGTTGGCCCAACCCACCAACTTCGGATCCGGCGGAGGGGCCGCCGAGACGGCCAACGGGGGCGCAGGCGGAGGACGAGTGAAGATCGTCGCCAGCGTCGAAGCGCTGATCGATGGCACGATCCACGCCGATGGCGTGCTTGGCAGTTCGTCGTCGAAGTGCTGCAGCGGGGGTGGCGCTGGCGGGGGCGCGGGCGGAGCGCTTTGGGTGAGCGCGCCGAGCATCCGCGGCGCGGGCACGGTCACCGCGCGCGGCGCAAGCGGGGGGCAGACGCTGCACGGCGGAGGAGGCGCGGGCAGTGGAGGGCGCATTGCGTTTGATGTCGACGGGTCGAGCTACCGCTTCGCCGGTGTCGTCACCTTGGGCACCGGGGCGATCAACACTCGCAGCGGGCTGCCGGGCGAAGGCAGCTTTCACGTAGGTTTGGGCCAAGCGGACGCCCTTTGTGATGCCGGCAGCCTCGACACAACCTGTGTGATCAGCGTCCCGCGCCTCGTGGGCGCTGGCCATCGCATCACAGGTGCTGGCTCGCTACACATCGAGGCCACCGGAGCCTTGACCATGCTAGGGGATCCCTTGCCCGGCGCGACCATCGCCTTGGGAGGCGACATAATCGTCGACGGCAGCTTGACAGGCACCGTCTGGCGGTTGACAGCCCAGGATGTGGTCATCGGCGGTTCCGTCAGCGGCAACTTGATTGACGGACGAGTGGCGCGTCTTGACGTGCAATCCACAGGGGCTTGGGCGGCTGATGGTTTGGGTTATCGTGGGGGGAGGGCAGCCAACGAAGCAGGCGAGGGCCTAGGAGGGGGGCCCTCCCCGAAGAGCGCCCATGGGGGCGGCGGCGGTCATGGGGGCGCGGGGGGAGCTTCCATCGATGCGACCCCTGGAGGCACTGCCAATGATTGGCCAGGGGC
>JAFCZD010000929.1 GCA_019314525.1 Deltaproteobacteria bacterium | reverse complement strand
AAGGTGGCTGGGCCTGGGAGCACCCCATGCCTGCAGGTGAGCACCTTTCGTCGGCTTGGGTGTTGGGGGAGGACGCGTTTGTCGCGACCTGGGGGGGCACCAGCAGTGTTCTTCGGGCTGGGTTGCCAGCTTGGAGCATGCTTGGGGGGGGCTTGCCACCCACCTACGGGATCTGGGGTCGCAGTCCTACTGAACTCTATGCGACCACATCCTTGGGTTTGCGCGCATTCGATGGCTCCGGATGGAGGCTCACAGGTCCCGTGCGAGAGCTGAGAGATGTCACAGGCCCAAAGGGCGGGCAGAGCCTCATCGCCATCGGTCGCAGAATGGTCTACCGCTACGATGGTGCCGCGTGGGGCACCGGCTATGATGCTGGGGTGACGGTCAAGGGCACTTGGTGTTGCCATGGTGAGAGTGCCTACGTGGTGGGAGAGCAGGGCACCATCCTACGCTGGACAGGCTCAGTGTGGCAGGCTGAGGCATCAGGAACGTCAGAGAGCCTGACCGCTGTTTGGGGTGCGGATTCGGGTGAGGTTTTTGCTGTGGGAGCTTCAGGTGTGGCGCTGCGCCGGGGGGCACAGACCAACACGTGGGAGTCGCTGTCCAGTGGCACTTCGAACTATCTCCAGAGCGTTTGGGGAGTGAGTTCGAGTGAGGTTTACGCGGTGGGTATCAACGCCTTTCGTCATTTCGACGGCACCTCTTGGCGGGCCGAGCCCAACACACCCGCTGACGTAGATTGGGTAGATATTGCGGGAGACGATGAGCACCTGGTGGTCGTTGGAAAATACGGCGCCATGGGGCAACGCCAATATGGTGAGTGGTTTTTCGGGGAGCCAACATCTCTCACGACGAGCCCCCTAGACGCCATCACTGGTCTTTGGACAGATGGCAGCACCACCCTCGCGGTGGACGCCCACGGAGTGGTCTTGGAGCGTCGAGGCTCGACCTGGGAGGTGAACGCCACGCTCGCAGGTTTTTACCCAAACGCCATGTGGGGTAGCTCGGCAACACAAGTCCTCATCGTGGGTCGAGACGGCAAAGTCTTCCGCTTTGATGGATCGCAATGGGGTATGGAGGACATTGGCACCACCAGCAGCCTTCACTCTGTGCATGGGTGCGCGCCTGACGATGTGTATATCGGCGGCGATGATGGCATCTGGCATTTTGATGGTGTTGGTTGGACGCAGATCAGAACTGAGGCTGTGGCGGTGTATGGGCTCTCTTGCGTTGATGGCGAGCTCTTCGCGGGGCTCTGGGGAGGGGATGTCCTCCGTCGAACGGGCGCAACCTGGGTTGTGGAGATGACCATGACGACGGCCGTTTGGGATATGTGGGCCTCGAGCCCCACCGACGTTTGGGCTGTGGGCCATGAAGGCCAGGTGGCGCACCGCACCGCGAGTGGGTGGCAGAGGGTGTCCTTGCCGGGCGCTGAGACGTGGTTTTCGGACGTCTCCGGGACGGGGCCCAGCGATGTCACAGTGGTGGGGCCGGTGGGTGCCATCTATCACTACGATGGCGTGGCGTTTTCCCGCCAAGGGTTGGTGACGGTGAAGACTCTGCGTACAGTGGCCATGACCCCATCTGGCGGAGTCTTCGCGGCGGGCGACAATGGGATGATCCTTCACCGCACGCCCTAATCTCGGCAGGCTCAGATTGGCTGATCCTTCAGCCATCCAGCGAAAACCGGAGCCCCTCCAAAAAGCGCGTTGATCTCGTAAACCCCTGTAGATGGAGGAGGGTTTGCGAAGATCGGACCTGGCACGGTGTCTGCTTATACGCCTCTCCGACTTGATCATTACCATCCCTAGGAGGGGTCTTCTCATGTTCGCAAAATCAAAACTCATCGTCGCTGGCATTTGCCTTTTCGCCCTCATGGGAACGGCTCACGCCGACTCTTGGATGACCTCCGTGGGTGCTGACAGCATCACCATCAAAGGTAAGACCGTGCGTGCCTATGATGGTGGTCGCACCACGTCGAGTTTCACGTCAGAGAAGCTGGTGGAAGGGCTCCTCGACTACCTCGGCAAGGAGAGCACGTCGCCGGCCCAGGCGTGGGTGGCAACCCAAGTCTATGATTCCATGAAACTCATGCGTCCCAACGCGTTTCGCGCCTTCAGCAAGTTCACCATCGGTCTGACGCAGCTCAAGAATAATGGCGACGGCGAGGGGCCCCTTGCTTGGGCCGTCAACCAGATGCTCACCAACAAGCGCTTCAACCGTGGCGCCACCCCC
>JAFCZD010000928.1 GCA_019314525.1 Deltaproteobacteria bacterium | reverse complement strand
CACGGCGGCCCCGCCACAGCAGAGATCACCCTCGCGGTGACCAAGGTGAAAGACACCAACCTGCTGCCCGATAAGGGAGGCTTCCGCTGCTCGCTGGGTGCGGACACAACGATGCCCGATGGGAGCGCACTGCTGCTCTTGCTGGGTGTTTTTCTCTTTGTGCTTATGGCCCCATCACCCCCGCAATAACTTCGCAAGAAGGCTCTTGTTGAGCTGCTGCAGATCCGACTGCCGCTGCAGGAAGGGCCGTACATCTTGCACCACGATGTCCCAATCGAGGTCCACCATCAGCTGGCGCAGCGCCTCACGCCAGCCTCTGGTGATCAACTCTTCATGCCCACTCTGGCGCAAGGCGTTCTGCAACAATGCCGCGTTGGGCTCGAGGCCCTGGTGCACCGTCAAGTACCAGATCAAGTCGTACCAATCCCGCCCCTTGGTGAACCCGCGGCTCAAGAGCGCGTGGAGCTTCCCCGCGAAGAGCGAGGGCACGTCGTGATGTGCGACGGCGATGGGAAAGAAACGCTGCACCAGCGTCGTCTCCACCTCTGCCCCTGCCGGAGAACGACGATCGATCTCGACCTTGATGCCAAGCTTCACGCGCCTATCCCGAGTCCATCCCGCCTCTGCTGGAAGGCCTGGAAAGCGATAGAATGCGCTGACAACAGGTCGGGTCGTCGATGCCTTGACCTCCACCTCATAGCCAGAAGCCTCCAGCGCTCTCTTGAGCCGCGAGAAGACATCTTTCGCGTCAAAGGCGTCTGCGACTCCCTCACGAGAGGAGAAGTCCAGGTCTTCTGAAAAGCGTGGCAACGCGAAGAGGACTCGCAGCGCTGTGCCACCCACAAACTCCAGCGAGGGAAAGAGCCCAGCCTCGGCGATCAAGCGCAGCATGTACAGTTGCAGATATTCGCGGCCCAGATTCTTACGCTCATCTGGTGCCTTGTCGGCCAGGAGTTGCAACAGATGGTCTTTCACAGCGTCTCCAGCTCTTGTTGCTCCCGCTCCACCACAGCTCGCAGCAACGCAGCACCGCTCGCCAGACGAGGGCTCTCATAGCGCAGCGCTTGGCTCTGCAGCATGTTGAGGTCGAGATCTTCGAGGTTCTGCAGGCGCAGCTCGCGAATACGTGCCTCGTCGATGAGCCCCTTCATGAAGTAGAGCAGGTCCAACAGAGCACGCTCGGGTGTCGCGATGAGCGCTGATCCCGAGGCCATAGAGCACTCCCGATAGCCAAAGAACCTACTCGCGGCGACATGGCGATAATCGAACTCGCCTAATTCGATGGAAAAGAGCCCTGGCCGACTTGTGGTCACCGATCGCAGCAGGGGCGTGCCCTCGGGGATGATGTTGTGAAAGGCGAGGGCCGACTCGAAGCTAATGAAGGATGGACGGCGCAAGAAGTTGGCGACGTACTCGCGGGATGGAGACACGCGCTGATAGGGCTCACACAGCATGTAGAGCCCTCGCCGCAAGCGCATGAGCCGTCCCTGGCTCACCCAGCGGCTGAGCTGCACTGCCAAAGCACGCTTTTCATGGCCACATGCCACCAGGCTCTGTGACTCAATGAGCGGCCATGTTTGGGCTGTGCTGAGCAACTCCCTGAACCTCATTGCAGCAATTTAACAGTTTCGATAAATTACTGCAAACAGGACTGCAATATCAAAAAGCTGAGACCCCCTCCCACCAAGCCTTCAGGGAACTGAGCCTGCGAAGCACACACCCTCCCACCAATACCCTGAAATCACACACTCACATCGCCACCCCTCCCATGGCACAGCCATTGCTTTATGGGGCGGCGCAGCATCAGCACAGCTTAGTAGCAGCAGTCACATCGTTACCACACCTTGGAGGTGCAACGTGAGACGGGGATCGTTCGTCCGCCTGAGCCCATTATTCGTCGTCAGTTTCTTCTTTCTTTTTGCCTGCGGCGGGGTGCCACAGAACGCGCCACCCGACCCCACGTCACCACCCACGATCACGCCGCCCACTCCCAAAACCGGTGCCCCGCCCCTCGACCCGAGCATCTTCGCCCAAGTGGGCGACACGGAGTTTCTCACGGCGAACAGTCGTGAGCAGCTCTCCACAGGCACAGGTGATTACGCCACGGGCGCCAACGGCCGCGCCGAGCTCGACGATATGGCAGAGGGAAAAACCGGTGACCCTTCAGCCCCCCCCACTGCGCCCCCTGCACCCGAACCAATCCCCGATGTCACGCGCGAGATCGTCGAGGCCGATATC
>JAFCZD010000283.1 GCA_019314525.1 Deltaproteobacteria bacterium | reverse complement strand
TTCGGGAGGTGCCACGTCAACATCGGGGTTGGCCACCGTTTCGACGCCCATATCTTGGGTTGTGGAAAAATCTCCCGTAGGCCATGAGTCAGACGTAGGCAGATCGGGGGCCAGATCGGGCGTGGCTAGATCTAAGGCTTGGCCGTCGTCTCCAGTGGAGGCGTCATTCCTATCGCCGCCACTCGAGCAAGCAAGCACCCCAAGGCAGACGCACCCAAACAAAGCCAATTGCGTGATTCTTCTCATAAGCCCTCCCCTCGCCAGAGCATCCCTGGCTGCGTGGGGGGCATCCTGCCTCAAGGCGGTCGCGGGTTCCAATGGCTCGAGCGAGGTGCACCGAGAGCGCTACTCCAGCGTCGCAGTACCCGTGATGGCCGTGTCTGCGGCTGCGTTGGTGAGAGTCTGCAGCATGCCCGCCCCAGCGTCCGCAATGTCGCCCAGCAATGGCTTGAGCGTGAAAGGCTCGGCGCTGTCGTCGGGGTCAGGCTCAACGGAGATCACAGCCTTCGCACCCACAAGATCTACCGCGGGGGCGATGAAGTCCTGCCCAGGGAAGGGCGGCGCAGGCATGGGCCCAGCGGTGCTCCCTGCCCCATCGGCGTCCACAGCCGCGGCCTGTGTGAAGCGTCCCGTGGATTGTGGCACGCCGTTAACAACAACCCAGCCTTCATAGGCCCAACCCGCAGGGAGCGTCGGCAACGTCAGGCTCGCGCCTGGCCCCTGGCCTGGGTCGAGGTACCAGATGCCTTGGTTGTAGTCTGTAGCGTCATCGGTGGTGGGCGTCTCCAAAATGAAGCCTCCGCTGGCCTCGGTGAAGTCGGTGCCAAGGGCGCTCTCGGCTTTCATGTCGAGGCTCGCCGTCATGGACGAAAACGTGCCGGCGACCACATGGGTGCTCGAGGGTGCAGGGTCATCGCCAACCTCGGGCTCGATGGTCAACACGTAGGCGCTGCTCTCGTCTGCCACTGTCGGATCCACCTCAGTCGTCGCGCCTTTGGTGTCGGTGAAGCGCCCTGTGCTCACAGGGCCCGCGGATGTGATCAGCCAGCCTTCATAGACATAACCGCTGCCTAGCGTGGGCAAGCCCTGAAAGGCGACAGAGAGCGTGCGTTGGGTGGGAGTCTCCACGTCATCGTCGCCGCAGGCGGCGAGTGTGAGGGTTGAAGCGATAAGCGTTAGTCCAATAGCGGTTAATGACTTTTCCATCGTAAGGCCTCCTAGGGTTGGTAGGGTCTACGTCTGGAGGGCTATTTTAGGAACTGAGAGCTTTGGACATGAGTCGTTAGTGATTTGTTAACGATGGAGGGACCGTGGGAAGCGCGAGCGAGACTCGTGCACTGGGACCAAACGGTGGTTCTCAGCGCTTGGCCCGAATGAAGTCGTTCAAGTCGAGGGCCTGGTCGCCATTTCGATCCCTCAGTTTACTGGGGTCGCCTTCGATGCACTCGCCGATGAGCAGGTCGGTGCCAGGCTTGTTGCCTTTGCGGAATTCGCGGTCCCATCCATAGGCGACGGCAAAGGCGATACGGTGGCGAATGCCCGGGTTTCCCTTGGCGTCGAAGAAACTTTCATTCCAGCGGAAGGGCCCAAGGATGCGGTGGAGTTTCATGCCGCCTTCACCGTATTGAGCGCTGATGATTTGCTTCGCATGGCTTTCACAGCTGTGTGGCTTCTTGGCCTTTTGGGGCGTTCGCGCGCTGGCTGGGCTGACGCCGATGAGCGCGATGGCGATGCTGCATAAGACGATGGTTAAAAACACGCGTCTCATGGCGGGGGCTCCTCTTTGGCTCTTTATACGTTTGGTGGACGCAGAGCAACCCTGTCGCGTTTCTCGGCGCGGCTGATGCTTTCGGCGAGTTTGGCGACAACTTCTCTTTTGGCTGGACCGACAGGCGGAGTTCTTCTAGCGTCCCCGGCCATGAAAATAAATATTCTAAGAAGAGACGTTCTTGTGGTTGGTGAGCGTGGTGCTTGTTATGGGCGCATGCAGCAGTTCGAGCGGATCTATCACCACCCCGTAATAGCCGCAAGCCAAGTCTGCTGTCCCAGGTTGGCATCCCCCGCTGGTCGGATCACAACAGCCACTCTCGCAGCCTTCCTTACATCTACAATAGCCCCCATCACGCTCGCCGGGCTTGCACGTTTCCACTACCAAGCACTGTTTGCATGGGGTTCCAAGTCGGCCACAGGCGCCATCGGACGTTCCTAGATGGCACGTGAGCATGCTCATATCGCAGCATCCCTCTTTGCAATCGCTGGGACACCCATTCAGCGAACATCCAAGGGCTTGCATACCTTCCAGCCCGCTTGGCATTCATAGCCGGGACGGCAATCGCTGGGGCCTCCACAACCAACGAGGCAATGCGACTCGACACAGAGAGTGTTCATGGGACATTTGGGATTCTCTTGAGAACAAACTACGGTGCAATAACCATCAAGCCATTCCCCACCATCGGGGGGCTGTGTCTCGCAGAACAGCTTGGTGCCTGAGACTATCGGACAATCTGCGCTCGTCTCACAAGGGGAGCCCACGCCCCTTGGCGCCAAGAGTTCGATATCCCCCCTCGGCACGAAGCCGTCGATGTTGTCATCACTGCTTGTCCCCTTGCAGGCGCTGAGGGTGGAAAGCACGACAACCACGGTCCACAGTGGTCTTGTCAAGATCTTCGTTTTCATAGCCAAGCAACCTAGGCGAACTCAGAGCGAAGCGAACGAAGAAGTTGTCGTGAAATCCGCCGAAACTCCCCCTCAATCGTAACGAGCCAGAAAAATCGACGGCTGCCCGGCGGGGCTGATCAACGTGGTCTCGTTGGTCTCGTTCTCCCCGAAGACCGTCGTGTTCCAGAACTGGCCGACCATCGTCGTCGAGCCCCCCTGCCCCAGAGCCACGCTATAGCCGATGCTGCCCACGGCGTTCATTCGGTGCTCCCATTGCACAACGCCGCTTTCCTCGTAGCTCGCCAAGAATGCCCCAGCTTTGCCGTTTGAATCCCAATCTCCGGCCATCCGAATGGAACCATCTGCATCAACCGCCACGGCGCGCACGTTCTCGATCTCGCCTGTTGGCGATGGATACGTCTGCGCCCAACCCGGCGCGCCATCGGCCTTGAAGTACACCGCGAAGGGAACGGTATTCTCGGACTGGATTTTCGTCTCCGCTGGATGGCCCGGGCCAAAGGTTACGATGCCGCTATAGGTGCCGGCGAGTACAGAACCGCCGTTGGGAGCCGACGTCACATCCATAGAATAAACGCGTCCAGGTAAGCTAACCCCCCTATAAGGCATGTCATCAACGGCGACCCTCTGGGCGTGAAGCAACACGCCTGACGATGCATAGCGAGCCACGAAGAGGTCGTTGTCGCCCACGCTGGTAAGCGTCGTCTCTTCAGGCTCTCCCTCCCCCAACGTCATCGTGCCCTCGAAGCCTCCAACCACAGTGACAGTGCCCTCCGCATGGGCGGCGAGCCTCGGGAAGACGTAGCTGCTTGCACCCACGGCGCGCACCCAATCTTCGGCGCCGCTTTTATCATAGTGGGCAACGAACGACCGGTCCGTTCTTCCCGCGAGATAGAACCCTCCAGTGGTGTCGGCCGCAATCGCCAAGTTAGAACGATAGGGTGCAGCCGTTGCTTTGAGGGCCTTGGCCCAGACCAAGCTCCCATCGTCAAGGTAACGGGCGATGAACGCCTGGCAGACCGGTAGCGCCACTGTGCCGATGGCGGCCCCATCACGGCACAAGCCTGCCATGACAAATCCGCCGTCCGTCGTCACTGTGACTACGGGCGCTGTCCCAGCATTGACCTGCCCTGCCTTGGCCCAAATAACCCGTCCCACACCGTCGTAGCGCGCGATGAAGGTGCCCTGGACCGCTTCACCCAAAGAGAGGCCGATGGCACCAGGCTCGCCGGCGCCAAAGGTGACGTCGTCTTCGAAACGCCCCACCACCACGCTCCCACCACCCACAAGGGATGCCACGTCCGTTGCAGCTTGAGCTGAATCGCTGCCAGCCGCCTTGGCCCAACGCAACGCGCCCGTGGATGGCTGCACGCTGCTGTCTGCCAGCAGATCGCTCCCAGCTTCGCTGCTGCCAGCCTCGTTGAGGGCGCCACCTTCGGACGCGGTCGCTTGGTCGTTTCGCTGAGCGTCGTGCTGTGCGGCCGTCTCCATCGCCGCGTCCTCCTGGGGCGGTGTGCTGCTCGAGCAGCCAGACAAGAGCAGCGCACAGCTAAGGGCGCGGATAAAACCTGAGGCGTCGTTTTGAGTCATGGGGTCTCCCTTCTCACTGAAGGCATAGTACGATGAGTGGGCTCGGATCTTCCGGGTGGCTGAGAACAGACGCTGGGGCAAGCCTCAAAGAGGAGTTCGCATGTTCATATTTCGTCATGTCATCGTATTTGTAGCACTTTGCGTCGTCTCGACACTCTCCTGTAGCGAGAACCCAGTAGCGGTGCCCGACAGTTCTGTGCACGACACCTCCGTCTCTGACGTCTCCGACGCGAAAGTGACCGATGTTGCCCACAACGACACCTCCACGAAAGTGGACCAGAGTACCGGCCCCACCGAATGCAACGACGGCATCGACAACGACGGTGATGGGCTGGTCGACTGGCAGGAAGATTTGGGCTGCGCCAACGGCCTCGATGATGACGAGGCCGCCACGGAACGCGCACACGAGGGTGGCTTCACCACCTTCGACCCCAGCCCCACCAGTGTGCTGATCTACGTAAGCGCGTCTGAGGGCGACGACGCCAACGATGGCTCGACGCCAGCGCTCGCCGTGAAAACCCTGGCGCGGGGTGCTGAGCTCGTGCGTGACGGCGAATACGACTTCTTGCTCTTGCGCCGAGGTGATACCTGGCACGACGAGAGCTTGGGGCGCTTCAAGTCTGGGCAGGACGCGACGCATCCCCTCGTCATCGCGTCCTATGGAGATTCGACCCAGCGGCCACGCATCGAGGTTGACGGCCAGTTTATCGACCATAACGGCCACTCCCGCAGCAACGTCGCTGTGCTCGGTCTTCAGATCGTCGCCTTCAAGAAGATACCGGGCGACGCGGCCTTTGACGGCGCCAGCGGTGGCGGCTTTCGCTACGTAGGGGGTGGCAGCGGGCTGCTGATCGAAGATTGTCATCTGCTCTACGGTGAGCTGGTGGTGCAAAGCTACGATGTGAACCATTACGACGGGGTTGAGGTGAGGCGCAACATCATCGAGGGCAACTACCACGTCGACACCTGCGGCCAGAACAACGCGCATCGGCCCTCTGGGATGTACGTCAGCCACGTCGACAACCTCACCATTGAGGGCAATGTCTTTGACCATAATGGGTGGAACGAGGACGTGCCCTCGGCCTGCGCCACCATGTACAACCACAACATGTACCTCAACGCTAATGGCCTGATCATTCGAGGCAACATCATCGCCCGCGCATCGAGCATGGGCATCAAGATGCGCTCGGACAGCACAGGCGACGCCAAGGACTTGCTCTTTGAAGACAACCTCTTGGTGGACGGCGAAATCGGCATCGGCATTGGTGGCAACACCTCTGAGCCTGCGCGTTTTGCTGACGTGATCATCCGCCGAAATGTGTTCAGCCAGGTTGGCATGAACAACCCCACCGACCGCAACTTTGCCTGGATGCTCGATGTGCAGGACAACGTAAGAGCCAGCATCGAGCAGAACCTCTTTGTGCACCAACCCTGGTATACCAACGCCTATGGTGTGCAGCTCGGTGGCGGCACCAATACGGAGATTGTCGTCGAGAACAATACCTTCTACGACCTGAAACAGCGGTCGCTGCAGGTGAAAGCCAAGAGCGGTTTCACCAACATCGCCGTACGCAATAACACCTTCGTCGACCCAGCTCATGAGTCCTGCCTGGTGGACCATGAGGGTGGCTTCAACAACGTGGTCTACAGCGACAATAGCTATTTTAGCGACTCTACGAATGAGTGGTTCTGCGTGGATGGTGCACGTCAAAGTGTTGAGCAGTGGAAGACGGCCTCAGGCGAGACAAGCGCCAAGACTTTCAGCGGCACCTTCGTCGATCCGGATCGCACTGTGGCCAGTTACGCTGAGACCCTAGGCTTAGCCAAGAGCCTCGAGGCGTTCTTGGAGGCCGCCCGCGGGCAGAACCGCTTGAATTGGCAGCACACCCTCAGCGCCAAGGCGGTCAACGAATACATTCAGGCGGGTTTTGCTTTTTGAAGGCGTGAACCGTGGGGCTCACCCAGGCTCCGGAAGGTGCTATTGGCTGATGCAGTAGATCGCCAGAGGTCGACTGCACAGCGAACCCACCTGATCGGTCACCCAGCGGGAGTCTGCCACCGTCGGATCGCCCACCTCGCCGATGCCCGAGGTGCTGCTCCAATCGCCGCAGGAGTTGCCCGAGTGTTGTCCATCAGCCGTCGTGCCGGTCCAAACAAACTCTGTCGAGGCGGCGCCTCTTTCCTCGTAGGTGATGGCGTTGTCCAAGGCGCCATCCCAAAAGCCGGTTTGGTCGCTCGCGAGCAGCTGGGCGCCCCCGAGGCCTTGTGGGCGAAAATTGTAGACCGGCGTGCGGATCACGAGCGCGCTATTCGCCGAGAGCCCGGTGGTCGAAACAAGCGCCTTCCAACGCCCTACGAACTGCTCTCTGCGTGCGATTTGCTCACAGAGGTTGTCAGCTGTGGCGAGGGCGTCGCCAGCGTAGGTGGTGGAGCTGACAAAGAGCCGATGGATCGCGTGGGTTCCCACTTCATGTGTGACGACGCCATCTTCGCCTGGGGAGCTGCCCAGATAGCCGGCGCCGCCTGTTATGTGTGACTCCCCAGTGAAGCTATCACTGGTGGCGTCCACGGTGATCAAGCCCCCACCGCCGCCACCCCCCGAGTAAGCGCCCGTGGCCATGTGGCCAGCTGCGCCTCCTAGGGCGCTCAGCACGCCGGCTCCCGAGACGCTGGGCGCGCTCAACGCGATGGTGCCCCCCGCTCCACCACCACCGGCGCCACCAGTCCCTGAATAGTAGGGCCCCTCGAGGCCATGCACGCTGAGCAACCCGGCCACGATGATCTCCGAACTGGCGAGCAGTCGGATCACGCCCCCGCCGTCGCCGCCATCGGCGTGCGTGCCGCCGCCCCCCCCCGAACCTGGTCGCACGGGTGCCCCTGGCCAATCATTGGCAGTGCCTCCAGGGGTCGCATCGATGGAAGCTCCCCCCGCGCCCCCATGACCGCCGCCGCCCCCATGGGCGCTCTTCGGGGAGGGCCCCCCTCCT
>JAFCZD010000047.1 GCA_019314525.1 Deltaproteobacteria bacterium | reverse complement strand
CGGTGCTGACGAGTAGCACGAAGAGGCCAGTGAGCGCCGAGAGCAGACTCTTGAGGTTGCGATTCATCTCTAACTCCTTGTATGCCGCGAAAGCGCGAACGGAAAATTACATGATATTCTTAGTGGGCCTCGTGAACCTCGGCGGCCTCACCGATATAGATCATCGCCAGCAGCGAAAAAACAAGCGTCTGTACCACGCAGACGAGGATGCCCAGCACATAGAAGGGCAAGGGCACCAAGAGCGGGACGAGCACGAAGATCGTGCCCAGCAGCTTGTGGTCAGCGAACATATTGCCCGTGAGACGTAGGGCGAGGGAACCAGGGCGGATCACGAAATGTGAGAGCACCTCGATGGCGAAGATCAGGGGGATGATCGCAAACATACTCTTGGGCAAACCGCCGGTGAAGTGCTTGATCCAGCCGATTCCGTTCGTGTGCAAGCCCACACCATGGGTTATGAGCAGTACCAGCAACGAGAGGGCGAGGTTGGTCTTGAGAGTGTCGGTGGCAGGTAGAAAACCTGGCACCAAGCCGAGCAGGTTGTTGAAGAGGATGAAGAAGACGAAGGTACCGATGAGGGGCAGGAAGCGCTCAGCGTTCTTGCGGCCCATGACGCCCTCGCCGATGGAGAGGGTGGCGTCGATGATCAGCTCAAAGAAGCTGCGTACACCAAATGTGCGCTCGGGCACGAGGCGGTCGCGCTTGAGTCGGCCAGCGAAGATAACCGCCAACACAATCAAGAGCACAGCGACGAACGCACCAATGACCAAATGGGCGATGGTGAAATGTGTGGGGAAGGCTTCAAGGCCGTCTTTGCGCTCAAGATAGTGCGCGAGGTAGCTCTTGAGGTTCGGGTAGCCGGGGAGCAGGTGAAACCAGCTGCTGTGACCATCCATGATTTTACTCGTGGGCTGTGGCGTCTCCGCGTATTGCCACGCGGAAGCCGCCAGCCAAAATCGACATGACCGTCACGGTGAGCCCAATAAGCAGGCCTGTGGGGTCGATGTGTGCGTAGTTGATCAAAATAAAGATGGCCATGCCCATGAGCGCGAATTTGAGCATGAGGATCAGCGAGAGCATGGCTTGTCGTGGGGGGTGCTCAGAAGAGGTGATGCCGCGCATCAAGAGGCGCAGCACATAGAAGTTGAGGATCGAGAGCACGCCGCCCACGGCGAGGCCTGCGGCGAGGGTCTGTCGTCCGAGGGCGACAGCGACGAAAGTGGCGATAACCACTAACACGGCTGCGAGGCGTTCGATGAAGTGAAGGCGTGGCATCAATCGTCGCTCTCTTCTGTCTTCTCTTCCTCTTCTTGGCGTTCGAGTTCTCGCTGGTATTGCCTCACTACTCGTGCCAACCCCGCAAAGCCCACCGCAGCACCCAAGAGCAAACAGAGCAGGGTGAGCGTTGGATAGCTTTCATAGCGTGCATCGAGCCAGGATCCGAGCCAATAACCAAGCCCAACTCCGAGCACAAGCTCGAAACCCACCGCGCTGAAGCGTATGGCCACAGCCCACGCTTTTCTGCCATCCTCAGCGATGACCCTCTCCACCAGGGTGATCTACCCAAAAAACTCAAAAAAGCAAAGACCTACCCTAGAACGTCGAGCACTTAGCATGTTGGGCGGGCGCCGGTCAACGCGACCCTTCGAAAAAAGGTCCATCGGATAAATGAACTTTAGGATCAGAGACTTAGCTCTTTGAGCAGGAGAGAATAGCAGGGCTAGAAAGAGGCGAAGACTTCACGTGCGGCGTCCACCGTGCGAGCGATATCAACCTCACTGTGGGCTGCCGAGAGGAAGGCAGCTTCGAATTGTGAGGGGGGCAGGTAGATGCCTCGCTTCAACATACTGTTGTGGTAGTGGGCAAAGCGCTCAAGGTCGCTACCTTGGGCCGAGGCCAAGTTGGTTACTGGGCCTTCGCAGAAGAACGCGGTGACCATCGATCCTGCCCGATTAATATGCAGCGGGATACCCTTGTCTTTGGCTGCCTCAGCGAGACCTTGGGCGAGCTGGTTTCCAAGCTGCTCAAGGTGGGCATAAGGCATCTCGCGTTCGAGGGTCTCGAGCATGGTCAAGCCCGCCGCTACCGCCAGGGGATTACCCGAAAGAGTGCCAGCTTGGTAGACCGGTCCGTTCGGGGCCACGTGGTCCATGATATGAGCGCGTCCGCCGTAGGCCGCCATGGGAAGCCCGCCACCGATGATCTTGCCCAAACAGGTCAAATCAGGGGTGACACCATAATGCTCCTGAGCGCCGCCGAGGGCCACCCGGAAGCCACTCATTACCTCGTCGAACACGAGCAGCGCTTTGGCGTCGAGGGTGATCTGGCGTAGTCCTTCGAGGTAACCGGGCTCGGGGGGCACACAACCCATATTGCCGGCGACAGGTTCGACGATCACCGCGGCGATTTCGTCACCATGAGCAGCAAAGATGTCTCTGAGCGCGGCGAGGTCGTTGTAGGGCACCACCAAGGTGTCCTGGGCGGCGCCAGCAGGCACGCCAGCTGAGTCGGGGATACCCAAGGTCTCCGCTCCTGAGCCTGCGCGAACAAGAAGGTAGTCTGCGTGCCCGTGGTAGCCGCCTTCGACCTTGACGATGCGATCGCGCTTGGTGAAGCCACGGGCGAGGCGCAGCGCGCTCATGCAGGCTTCGGTGCCGCTGTTTACCAACCGCACTTTTTGCAGCGAAGGGACCAGTCGGACGACGAGCTCGGCGAAGATCACTTCGCGCTCAGTGGACGCGCCAAAGCTTACGCCATGTTGAGCGGCTTCGTTGACGGCTGCCAAGGTCGCGGGGTGGGCGTGGCCCAAGATCAAAGGTCCCCAGGAGCCGACGTAGTCGATGTATTCATTGTCGTCGACGTCCCAGATGTGACTCCCGCGACCACGATCGATCAGCACGGCGTCACCACCCACAGACTTGAAGGCACGCACGGGGCTGTTGACGCCTCCTGGAATCACCTGCTGTGCTCGCGCCATCAATTCTTTGGAACGCTCTTGCTGATAGCTCATGACTCACCGTCCTCGGTTTTATCGCCGGATGCATCGGGGATGTCGACCTCAGCGCCGGCTTTTTCAACCTCGTCGCTGGCCTGGCTATCACTGGGAGCGTTTTCTGTCGTCACGCTCTCGTCGTTGGTGCTTTCGTCCTCATCGGTCTCGGCGAGGCGTTCCATACCGACCACCACCTCACTGTCATCAAGGCGGATCAGCCGCACCCCTTGGGTGTTGCGCCCAATCTGTGAGATGTCAGCGACGGGCATGCGAATGACACGCCCTGAGTTGGCGAGGATCATCACCTCGTCGCTCTCGTCCACCATGCGCGAGCCAGCCACCTGGCCGTTGCGCTCAGAGGTCTTGATGGCGATCAGTCCTTTGCCTCCACGGTTTTGTGCGTGGAACTCGCTAGCCGCGGTGCGTTTCCCGTAGCCATGCTCACAGACGGTGACGACGCTGCTGCTACTATCGGACTCCATCACCGCCATGCCCACCACAGCATCTTTTTCACCAAGCTTGATGCCACGTACACCGCGGGCCGAGCGGCCCATGGCGCGCACCTGCTCTTCGCAGAAGCGGATAGCCATGCCCTTCCGTGAGGTGAGCAGGATATCCTGTTTGCCGTCTGTGAGGCGCACGTCGATCAGCTCGTCGCCCTCTTCAATATCGATGGCGATGATTCCGTTGGAGCGGATATTCGCAAAGTCCATCAGGCGGGTGCGCTTGATGACGCCATCTCGGGTGCTGAAGAGCACGAAGAGCTCTTCGCGGAACTCAGGCAGGCCCACCATCTGGTCAACGCGTTCACCCTCACGCAGCTCGAGGAGGTTGACGATGGCCTTGCCTCGCGCGGCCCGTGACGCGCGTGGGATCTCATAGACCCGTTTGACGTATACACGACCAGTGTTGGTGAACATCATGATGTAATTATGAGTGTGAGCGATGAAGAGTTCCCTTACGAAGTCTTCGTCGCGGGTCGCCATGCCAGACACGCCCTTGCCGCCGCGTTTTTGAGCGCGGTATTCATCACTCGGTGCGCGCTTGATGTAACCGCTGTGGGAGACGGTGACGACCATCTCCTCATCGGCGATCAGATCCTCGATGGCTATGTCTCCAGAGGCGTCAACGATCTCAGTGCGTCGGTCGTCGCCATAGCGGTCGCGGATCTCCTCGAGTTCCTCTGTGACGACCTTCATCAGCTCGCTCTCGTTGGAGAGCAGGCTCTGCAAGAAGGTGATGCGCTCACGAATCTCGGCTAGCTCTTGGAGGATCTTGTCTCGCTCGAGGCCCGTGAGCCGCTGCAAGCGCATGTCCAGGATCGCCTGCGCTTGCACCTCGGAGAGGGCAAAGCGTTCCATGAGCCCCTGCTTTGCCGCTGGCGGCGAAGCAGAACGTCGGATGAGCTCGATTACTTCATTGAGGTGGTCGAGGGCGATCTTCAAACCTTCGAGAATATGTTCGCGCTTTTTGGCTTCTCGAAGCTGGAAGATCGAGCGCCGAGTGACGATATCGCGCCTGTGCTCGATGAAGTGGTGCAGGATGTCTCTGAGGCGCAGCACCTCGGGGCGGCCATCCACGATGGCTACGGTGTTGATGCCAAAGGAATCCTGCAGCTGTGTCTGCTTGTAGAGCTGGTTGAGCACGACCTCTGGGACCATGTCGCGCCGTAGCTCGATCACCATGCGGATGCCTTGGCGATCGGACTCGTCACGTAGGTCGGTGATCCCCTCGATACGCTTCTCCTTCACCAACTGCGCGATCTTCTCCATCAGCCGCGCTTTGTTGACCTGGTAGGGAAGCTCCGAGACGATGATCGCCTGCTTCTTGGCGCGGATCTCCTCGAACTCGGTCTTGGCGCGGATGGTGATCGAACCGCGACCTGTCTCATAGGCACGGATGATGCCCGTCCTGCCGTGGATTGTGCCGAACGTGGGAAAGTCAGGGCCGGGGATGTGTTGCATCAGCTCAGGCAGCGAGATGCTGGGGTCGCTGATCATCGCCAGGATTCCGTTGATCACCTCACGCAGGTTGTGGGGTGGGATATTGGTGGCCATGCCCACGGCGATCCCTTGGGCGCCGTTCACCAACAAATTGGGTACCCGCGCTGGGAGGATATCTGGCTCAACCTCTTTTTCGTCATAGTTGGGAGACCAGTCGACCGTCTCTTGCTCGATATCGGAGAGCATCTCCCCGCCGATGCGCGCCATGCGCACCTCGGTGTATCGCATGGCCGCCGCGGGGTCGCCGTCGATGCTTCCGAAGTTTCCTTGGCCATCAGCGAGGGGGTAGCGCAGGGAGAAGGCCTGCGCCATGCGCACCAGCGCGTCGTACACAGACTGGTCGCCGTGGGGATGGTACTTACCAATGACATCACCGACGATACGCGCCGATTTCTTGTAGGGTTGGTTGTGGCTGTTGCGTAGTTGATGCATCGCATAGAGCACGCGACGATGCACTGGCTTGAGACCATCCCGCACATTGGGCAGCGCCCGGGAGATGATGACGCTCATCGCATAGTCGATGAACGAGGAGCGCATCTCTTCAACGATGCTGGTGCGGGGGGATTGGCGAGTTTGTTCGCTGTCTGACATAGTTGGTATTCTCGAGCGGTTGGACCTGCTGCCCATAGGCGGGGTAGATGCGCTTGCGATATCCTAAGCTACCGATATCGCCTAAAAATAAATCTTCGAGGTTCTAGCGCAGATTGAGCTCTTGGTCAATCTGCCGAGGGGTTTGGTGGGCCTGATAGAGCCCTCATCGAAACTTAGCGAACGAGAGCTTGAAGTTGCCGAGCCAAGAGGAGGGACATGCACTCACGTGTGGAGTTGGGCCCTTCGGCGAAGGCGAGGCCGGCTATAGTGCCCTGCTCCCAGACCACTCGGGCGTCGAGCACACACATCCGGCTCTCTTGCTCGCCTGAGGCTGGTAGCGAGAGATAGAGCGTCAAGGTGGTGCCGACACCAACTGGACGGGTGGCACGCAGGCGCATCCCATCTTCACCAATGTCCAGGATCTCACCAATGAGCAACTTCTTGCCGACGCAATATTGCACCGGGCGCAGCAGGGCCACACGGCTTCCATCCCGCCGTTCACACGGCAGTTCTTGGGTGGTTTCCAGCGGTGAGAGCGGGGTTTCCACTGCCAGGCCTCTTGGAAGAAAGTACGAAATCGAGGCTCCACATGGATCCGACGACTTCAGCAGATATATGACTCGTAAAGTTTTTTTAAATGAAAAAGTGGTGAACGCGCAATGCATAAATTGCGTTCTTCTACATGTATTGGGAATAGCGTGGGATTCTGGACTCGCCAGCAAGGCCCTCCAGGCGCGGGCGCGTACCTTTCGTCACAGGATCTACCGACGGCAACAGAGATCCACGGCGCGAACAAGCTTGGCTCGTTTCTTGTCAAGGCCAACTTTGAGGCGCATTACAGCTAACCCTTTGATATCTCGATACTCCGCACGCAAGGGGTACCAACCCTTCTTCACCCGCACCATTGCACAGTCCTTCTTGAGTCGGGCATGGGGTTTCCAAGCATCGATGAGCAGCTTGCCGTTGAACCAGAGGCGCGCGGCGTCATCGCTCTCGATGCAGATCGCGTGGCGATCCTCTTTGAGGAAGCGGATGTAGCCTTCCCAGCGTACCGAGAAGTTGTCCGCAGGGAGCTTGGGGGTTGGCTTCTGGCTGGTATAGATGGAGATCCTTGGATCCACACGTTCAAGGGTCTTCTTGAGGAAGACTCCCTCGTAGTAGGTCGCTTTGATGCCGCCCTGCTTGGTGATCACCGAGATGTTTTCGAGGGGCTCGATAGGTTTGAGGTTGAGATAGAGGCCTCCGAGTAACGCAAACAGGCTCACTATGACCACGGAAGGCATGGCAATTCGTAACACCCGACGGCGTTTCCGTTCCTTGCCAGTGCTGAAGTGCATCTCAGCGTAACGCTCAAAAGAGCTGAGGAATGCCTTGGCGCGCTGCGTCAGCTGATTCCACTCGAAACGCTCATCACCACTCTTGGCGTTGAGATCATGCGCGTGACGCGCTTGGCGGGCGAGCCCGCAAAGCTGGTAGTAGAGCGCCAAATGGTCCTTGGAAAAGAAGCCTTCGCTGAGGAACTCACGTTGAAAGATGCTGAAGACCTTCGGCTGCTCATCGAAGGGCAGCTCACGAGTCGCGAAGAGCAACTCCAGGGCTTCACGCATGACCGTGCGTAGCAGCGCCGCCTGGATGTGCAAAGGGAAGGGCGCTTCACGCTCCAAGAGCTCTACGAGCCCCTGGAAACCGCGCACACTGGAGAGCAGGTGTTTGCGAAGGGTCGCCGGATAGGGAGCTTTTTCCTTGTAGAGCGGGTGCAGACGACCTGCGCGTCCCACGGCTGAAAGGAGAGCCCAGTCGCCAGTCTTGGCTTGTGTGAGCAGCTCGTTCCACTCTCGGTGCTCATAGATTGCGGGCTCTGCTACCAAATCTTGGCCAGCGAAGTACTCTACAATGCGGCAGCCAAGGGCAGGCCGCTCATCTCCAGCCACGCCCTTTTTCAGCGCGGCGATGACGACATAGCGGGCCTGCTTGGAGGCGACCTGCTCATCGAGGCGCAGCAGTCGCAGCTCGGCTACCTCGGGAAAGGCTTGGGTGCCCTGTCGCTCCAACGCGGCAAGTTGTGCTTCTTGCTCCCCTTGCTCTGGTCCCGGCGTCAGTTCTTTCTCACCCTGCTGCGGTGGCTCTTGCGGTTCTTTCTGCTGCTCCGGCGGTTCTTCCTGCTGCTTTGGGTCGCTCTTTGGGTCGCTCTTTGGGTCGCTCTTGGGGTCGCTCTTGGTCATCGCCAGCCTCGGGCTCGATTCGGCGCATTTGTAGCAGCTGACCGCCATGAAATAAACAAAGGTTAAATCTCATCGCTGTGAGGAGTGAACGATCTCTCAGGGCTCAGGAAAGCTGGGCGCCAGCGACCACTGAGGGGTTGGTAGTGATCAAGATCCGGTCACCAGGGGGATCAATGAGTGGGGGCAGTGGGGGAAAGGTCTCCACACGCCCAGCCTAATAGACAGTCATGGAGGCGAGAGCGCGGGCGCTATTCCAGGTGTCGTCGTGGCGCTCGCGGCGAAGCTCAAGCTCACGCAGGAAATGCTCGACGATGGTGGGATCGAATTGCGTTCCAGCGCAGCGCTTGAGCTCAGCGATGGCGGCTTCATGGGGCAGCGCTTTGCGGTAGGCCCGGTCCGAGGTCATGGCGTCAAAGGCATCCGCCACGGAGACAATGCGTCCCAGCCGCGGAGTTTCTTCCTCTTTGAGCCCTTGGGGATAGCCTGATCCGTTCCATGCTTCATGGTGACAATAGGCGCTGTCCACGAGGTCTTCCAAGAAGGGGATGGGCTTCAGAATGCGGCGTCCCTTTTCCGGGTGGGTACGGAAGACCGCGATCTCCTCCTCGGTCAAACGATCACGCTTATTGAGCATGTCTGTGGGGATACCGATCTTTCCAATATCGTGCACCTTGGCGGCGAGGACCACCGTCTCTACCTCTTGTGGTGAGAGCTTCATCGCCTCGGCGATCATCCGCGAGTAGAGGGAGACGCGCTCGGAGTGGCCACGCGTGTAGACGTCGCTCTCCTCGAGAGCGTTGGCAAACCCGACGATGGTTTGGCGAAAGTTCTCTTCGAGGCTGAGGTTGGCTGACTCGAGGTCGCGGTTAGACTCGAGGAGGTTTTCGTAAAGGCGCGCGTTTTCGATGCTCACCGCTGCGCGGCTGCCGATGATTGAGAGCATCTTGCGCTGTCCTTCGGTGAACTGCGCGCCTCGATGAAAGGTGGTCACGTTGAGCATGCCCAGCACATGGTGATGCACGGTCAGCGGCACCGAACAGAAGGAGACCAGTCTGCGTGTGCGAGGGGGTTTTTCGAAAAAGCGGTGGGCTTTGACGCCGTGGGCCAAGACAGGTTGCTCGGTGCGGTGACACTTGAGCAGTTCTTCCACATTGAGTTCACCGAGCAGTTCCGTTGGCCCATTGCAGCGCTGCATACACTCGTTGAAGACGCCCGCCTCCTCTTTTTCTTCTAGTAGGAGGGTGACAACATCAGCTTGACCGTTCTCCACTGTCACATTGGTGATCAGCTCGAGGATGTGTTCGAGGCTCAGGCTTTGGCTGATCGCCTCTGAGATCTTGTAGAGACTCAGTGCCTCTTTGAGGTGGATGTTCTCCGTCTGCAGGCGTTGGCGCTCTAGGCCACGCTGGACGATGTGGACCACTTCTTCGACTTTGAAGGGCTTGAGGATGTAGTCATAGGCGCCGCGCTTCATCGCCTCGATGGCGGTCTCAACCGTGCCAAAACCCGTCATGATCACTGTCAGGACATTGATCCCCTCCTCGTTGATCTTCCCCAATAACTCCAAGCCCCCCATCTTGGGCATCTTGAGATCACTGATCACGAGGTTGTAGGCGCGTCGTTGAAGCTCCAAGAGCGCGGCTTCCCCATTCTCGACCGTACGAACGAGGAATCCCTCCATTGTCAGAAAATCACTGAGGATCTCGCGAATGACCTTCTCGTCATCGACGACAAGGACACGCGGGGCTTCCTCATGGAGATGCCGCTCCATTCCAGCTCCCTAGAAAAGGTTTGAAACCCAGGCGGAAATTCGCGACTTACGCCGTGAAGACCCAGCTAATTATTCTACTTTAGTCATTTGGAGGGCGTCAACACGTCCCTCGCGAGTTTATTTCTTAATGGTCTGTTTTTCTTCTGTTCTTTTTGTGAAGCGGTGGCCAAACCAGCCATAGAATCGCTCCAACTCCTTTCGCCGAGAACTCTCAAGGTAGTCGAAGTTCACACCGCGATCATTGATCTCCCAGAAATCGCGGTCCTTTACCTCCAGCATCTCATCACGAATGTTTAACAGACGCTCACCACGCTCATGCTCCATATCTTCGAAGATCCGCCGTGCGAGGCTTTCGGATCCCTGCTTCAGGTAGTAGGTGGCGAGCTTGACCTGTGCCTTGCGCACCCCCCGAAGAGCTTTGTCTTCCTCATCAGTTTCGGGGATCTTGTCCACATCGAGGAAGGTGTCGAGTAGAGCCGCCTCGTCCTCGAATCCCTCGTCATGGGCGACCTCGCAAAGCTGGCAGAGGTCATTGGCAGCAGTCTCCGTGACGAAGGGGAGACCCATTTGATTGGCTGTCTGCCCATAGTACTTGAAGTGCTTCGCCAGGTTCAGCACCTCGACATTCCACCCTGCTTTGAGTGTGGCCTCGGCCAGTTGGCGGTATTGATGCAGCACATTGTAGGCTGTGCGCACATCGCGACTGTTGAGCGTGGTTCGCATGAATGTGTTGAAGAACTTGATGGTGAGCTGCAGGACGGCTCGATCGTCATGAGCCAGGGCTTGTTCGCCGATGTACCGTCCATTGATCGCCACCAGCTGCCCGATGTCTCGCATGCGATTGATGGACTCGTTGAAGATTGTTTGGAATTGGCGCAGCACTTTCCACTCGAGCCACGTGCGAGAGCTTTCGATCTCTGTCAAGCGATCACTGGCCATTACCACGAAGTCAGGGTTCTTTCGCAACCCCTCGGAGAGCGCGAAAAAGCGTGCGTCAAGCCCGCCCTTGGCGGTGATGTAGCTGTTGGCGAGATCTCTGAGGGCGTCCACGCTGCGGGAGGCGATGATCCGGTCTTTTTGTGCGATCGCGTTCACCGCGACGTCGGCGAGCTGTTCAATGCTCTGCAGTACGTGTGCCTGTCGTAGAGGGATGGAGCTTCTGGAGCCGAGGGCCTCCGCCAGGGATTGCTTCTGGAGCCGTGCTACCACCCGCTCGGGCTCTAGGAATGCGAAAACATATATAAAATATGGAATGAGCACGAGGATCGCGCCGGTCATCATCACGATGGTCGAGACCACCAAGATGTGGGGAAAAAAGTGGTCGTGCACTGTGAAGGTCGCCCAGATGCAGTGGATCGAGGTGACAACAAAGAAGCCCAGGACCAGCAGGTTGGTACGGTCACGAAAGAACATCTCTGTGACGCGTGGGGTGTAGCGGGTGGCCGAGAGTTGCAGGATGATCGAGACCACAGTGATGGCGATCCCAAGGACCGCCACCACCACTTCGGGCAGATTTCCCAAGGCGTTTTGGATATGGGAGCCTGCCCTCGCCGTTAGGGCGCTGGCGAGCCCAGGCCCTGCGCCGCCCCATAGAGTGTCAAGGGTGAGGAGCAGGATAAACCAGCCAGTGGCGACCCCACCCAAGAGCAGCACTGGGTAGAGCCAAACTCGCCGTCGATTGAGCTGCTCAGTCATCCTGGGCACCATAACCGCATCACCACAACGGGACAATTGTGGAGATCGTCAACAAGGATGGCGTCCCCAGGTGAGTCTTGCTAGACAGGGCTCATGTTGCTCGCTGTGGATGTTGGGAACACCAACACGGTCTTGGGCGTCTTCGAGGGTGAACGCCTGCGCGAGAGCTGGCGCGTTTCTACCTCGGCTGCCCGCACCTCCGACGAAAATGCTGTGCTGGTGCGGGAGCTTTTTCGCCTGGCTGACATTGAGCCTGCCCTTGATGGCGCCATTATCTCATCGGTGGTGCCTGGTGCTGTGCCACCCCTCTCAGCGGCGCTATCCACGCGTTTTGGCTTGGACCCGCTGGTGGTGGGCCCAGGCCTCAAGACCGGCATGCCCATCCTTTACGAGAACCCCAAAGAGGTTGGCGCGGATCGCATCGTCAACGCCGTGGCGGCCTATGAGCGCTACCAGCAAGGGCTGGTGGTGGTGGATTTCGGCACGGCTACGACGTTTGATTGTGTCACACCCCAAGGGGAATACCTGGGTGGCGTGATCGCCCCAGGTATTACCGTCAGCGCCGACGCGCTCTACCACCATGCGGCGAAGCTCCCTCGGGTGGAGATTCGCCGGCCCGAGCAGGTGGTGGGCCGAAACACGGTGGCTAGCATGCAGGCGGGTCTCTACTACGGCTACGCGGGGCTGGTAGACGGGATCGTGCGGCGTATGGGCGAGGAGGTAGCCTATCCACTGAAGGTCGTGGCCACAGGGGGCTTGGCTCCGCTCATCGCAGATGTTTCGACCTGCATTGATGAGGCCGACGAGGGGTTGACTCTCCAGGGCCTGTATATCCTCTATCAGCGCAACACTGTGGCACATCGGGTGACTCGGCCTTGACCCCATGCTGCTCTTTCGTAAGACTGGCCGCCTAGATGTTCGCGGCGTAAGTCGCGAACCCAAAGGAAACAGAAAGATGACGGCAGAAAAATGGCTAGGAACCGGTTAGAGGCCCGCTCTCACAGATTCTTGGGGGGGCTCTGACCGGTTCGGTATCTCTGCCGGGTCATCTAGTTTTCGCACGGAGCGGATCTGGGCGAAAAAATCAGGAGACGTCATGAAAAAGTACGAGGCGGCTGACATTCGCACCATCGCGTTGATCGGTCACGGCAAGTGTGGAAAGACCTCACTGGCCGAGGCATTTCTTTACAACGCCAAGGTGACGACCCGGCTGGGTAAAGTAGACGATGAAACCTCCTCTCTGGATACTGAGCCAGAGGAGATTGCTCGTAAGTCGAGCCTGCAGCTCGGGGTGGGGCATTGCGAGTGGAAGAAGAAGAAGATCAACTTCATCGACACCCCTGGCGACGCCAACTTTGGCGCTGACGCGCTCTTGGGCACCTCTGTGGCGGATGCTGTGGTGTGCGTGGTGAGCGCACCCGATGGCGTGCAGGTTGGCACCGAGCGTACATGGGCTCTCGCCGCCGCACGTGAGCTGCCCGCTGCGATCTTCATCAACAAACTCGATCGAGATCGCGCAAGCTTCGACCGAACCCTCGAAGAGGTGCGCGAGGTGTTGACGAAGAAGGCCGTGGCGTTACAGCTGCCCATCGGTGAAGAGGCACAGTTTTCAGGTGTCGTCGATCTTCTGTCGCTCAAGGGCTACACCCTCAATGAAGATGGCCGTTCGATTACCGCTGGGGACATCCCCGCCGAGTTGCAGGAGACCGCCGCCACAGCCCGTGCCGCTCTGATCGAGGGCATCGCCGAGTCCGATGATGACCTGCTCGAGAAGTATTTCGAGGCTGGTGAGCTTACGGAGGAGGAGATCCACCAGGGCTTGGCAGCAGGGATCCTCAAGGGCTCTTTTGTGCCCGTTTTTTGTGGCTCAGCGACCCGAAACGTGGGCGCACAGCCTCTCTTGGATTTGATCGCCAACAACTTCCCATCACCCCTTACGGCAGGTGTGGTCAAAGGCAAGGACGCTTCAGGCAATGACGCTGAGCGTGAGTGCAAAGCAGACGCGCCCATGTCCGCGCTGGTCTTCAAGAGCATTGGCACCGACGTGGGTCGTGTCGCGTTGATGCGCGTGCTCTCTGGCACCATGACGTCCGATATGAACATGGTCAACGCTACCCGCAACAACAAGGAGCGGGTGGGACAGATCTACGCCATGGTGGGCAAGAAGCGCGAAAACCTCGACCAGGCTGTGGTGGGCGATATTGTCGGTCTGGCCAAGCTGCGTGATACGCGCACGGGCGACACTCTTTGCGCCGAGAAGCAAGAGATCACCTATGAGCTGCCCGAGATACCGCAACCCGTGATCAGCTACGCCATCCGGCCCAAGACCAAGGGTGAGGAGGAGAAGGTCGCGACCAAGCTCCATGACATGATCGCTGAGGACATCTCGCTACACCTCGACCGTGACATGGAGAGCAAGTCCATGCTCCTGCGTGGGTTGGGTCAGGTACACATCGAGATGGCCGTGGAGCGTCTCAAGCGTCTGGGTGTGGAGGTCGAGCTGGATCTGCCCACAGTGGCTTATCGTGAGACTATCCGTGGCAAAGCTACTCACGTGGAGGGGAAACACAAGAAACAGACCGGCGGTCGTGGCCAGTTTGGCGTTTGTTTTCTCGACATGGAGCCCAAGCCGAAGGGCACGGACACCGATGATGCCCTCGAGTTCGTGGATGCGATCTTCGGTGGTTCTATCCCGCGGCAGTTTGTCCCCGCCATTGAGAAGGGCATTCGTACGCGCATGGCCCGCGGAGTCGTCGCTGGTTTTCCTGTGGTGAATATCAAGGTCACCCTCACGGACGGCAAGTTCCACCCCGTGGATTCTGACGGTCGCTCGTTTGAGATGGCTGGCTCCAAGGGGTTTCATGAGGCCTTCAAGAAGGCCCAGCCTGTACTCCTCGAGCCCACAATGACCCTCGAGGTGCACTGTCCTGAAGACAATATGGGTGACATCATTGGGGATATCTCGAGTCGCCGCGGCAAGGTGCTTGGCACTGAGGCCAAGGGGCGCACCCAGATCATCAAAGCGTTGGTGCCCCAGTCGGAGATCTTGCGCTACGCCATCGACCTCGAGTCGATTACGGCGGGTCGCGGAAGCTTCACCGCCAGCTTTGCCCAATATGATGAGCTGCCGCCCAATTTGGCCCAAGAGATCATGGACGCGTCCAAGATGGCAGAGGACGACGACTGATCGTTTTGGCGGGAACTCTCCTCGCTGAACTGTGGCCTTCCTTTTTCTCCTTTCCTTCCTGAGTCATCTCCTTCCTCCCACAAAGTCTTCCATCTGACCACCTCGTCGGGAAGACCCACACACCTCCATGCGTATGTCTCCAAGTGTCTTTAGGAGGAGTCAATGACATCGCTACAAACGTGGGTCCAGCAGGTCAACATGCTCGTGGAGCAGGTGAACGCCTTGGAGCCCGATCCTCAGCGGGATTGGTTTGGCGAAAAGCGCTTGGATGCCATCGCTGAGCTTGTAGACAAAGAGGTTCTGCCTCACGCCCAAGAAGCACTCGCGGAGGTCGACCATGAGGACGAGCGCCGCCACCTCGCAGGAGCGGTGGTGCAGGTGGTGGAGTCGGCCTCGGCGCTACGTTTTGCGGCCGGCCGTCAGAGCGAGGGGTTGCGGTGGCTCGAGAGGGTTGAGCCTTTGGCTCGCGGGACGGGCGAAGAGGAGCTCTTGGCGGCGGCACGTAGAGACCCCGAAGGTTTCATGCGCCTGAGCCGAGCCTGGTGGCATCTCAAAGCGGATGATCACCGCCGCGCCAAAGACCTCGCTCAGCCCATCGCCAAGGGCGGGGGCCTGTTCGGTGAGCAGGCCCAGCAGGTGTTGGATGCTCCGCGCCCCATCCGCCGCGCACCAGGTCTGGGCACGCTCAATGGTTTCGGTATGTCGATCTATGGCAACAGAGACCAGCGGGCCGATGGGACTTTCGTCACGACACGCTACCTGACAGGGCTCTTTGTGCCCCTGATGCCCCTCGACGCCTACCGTGTGGCTAACGCCGAGAAGCAGGGCACCTATTACTTCATCGGCAAGGTTCCCCTCGGGGCCGTCACCAAGGCGTGGCGTCTACTGGTGGTCCTGGCGCTGGTCCTTGTGCCCACGGGCCTATGGGCCCAAAGCTACCTCAATTCCCCTGAGCGGCAGCTTGCTCTGGCCTTCCAAGAGATTAAGAACACAGAAAAGAGTGCCAGCACTCCCGCGGAAAAAGAAGCTGTGCTGTCGCGTTACGAGGCACTGCTCACAAAGAACCCGTGGATGAGCACGCGACACCTGCAGCCAGCGGCGATGTCCGTGGTGCGTTTGATCGCGGCCAGTGTCCCTGAGCCGCTGACCCACGTGGAGTTGGGCAAGACCCATCTCGCCATCAAGCGCTACCTGGCGTTGCCTGATGGAGCGCGGCGTGAGGGCGCAGCAGAGCATTTCGTCACCAAGATCGCTGGCTGGGCCAAGCAGCTCGGTGGGTCTCGACAGAGCCTAGAGGCCGCGGTTGACCTGCTGCAACGGGCGCAACAACTGGCCGAAGGCACCGTGCCTACGGCCCTGGCTGGGTTGAAGGTGCAGCGCAACGAGATTGAATACCGCATGGCGTTGGCTCTGGCCAAAGCAGGTTGGACTCTGGAGGCGATACGTCGCCTAGGGGCACTGGATGAGAGGCGATCGACCCTCGAGTTGGGCAAGCTGCTGGCCAAGGCCAACCCAAAAGACGCAGCGATCTGGCTCGAGCTGGCTCCAATCCTGAGCGTTTGGGGCCGCAAGGTGGGGACATACAAGCTGGTTGAACTGCCCATGACACCCAAGGCTGCGCAGGCCCAGGTCAAGGCGGCGCGTGTTCGCGCCAAGGATCCCGCTCGCAAAGAACTGCTCCAGCAAAAAGACACCAAGGTGTTGCAGAAGGCTCTCAAGGCCACTCCCTTGGACCAAGAGCTGGCCGTGGTTGCGGCCACGCTGCTGCGCCAAAAAGGCAAGGCACAGGCGGCACGAGCCTCCCTTGAAAAGCTTGGCCATGTCGGCATGCTCGCTCGTCCGGCGCAGTCGTTGCTTGGCTCGCTTCTCGTGGATGGTGGTGAGCTGAAACGCGCTGAGGAGATCTTGGAGATCCAGCTCGGTGCCCGCTTGCCAGCCTTCGAGCGCTCCCGTCGGCGTTATTCCGAGGCACGCCAGAAGCGCGCTGCTGCGCTGGTGGCCCAGGCGAAGCGGCGAATACCGATCGAGATCGAGAGCGAGCTGCGCGTCGCATCCAAAGACAAGCAGGGCGATATTTTTCAGCGTTGGCTCGCGAAGAAACTGAACGGAGATGCCCACCTCGAGACGTTGCGTTCACGCTTCATGGTCTACGGCGACGTGGTGCCCACGGCGCTGACCTTGGGAACGATCAAGCTGCGCCGAGCGGCGCGCACGAGGGGGGCAGCTCGCCATCTGCTGCTCTCCCGTGCAGAGCGAGTCTTCTTGGCGATCCAGGGTGAGGCCGCGGGCATCCCGAGTTACCACCTTGGCCTTGGGCAGGTTTATTATCGACTGGGCAAACGCGAGGCTGGGGCCAAAGAGTTTGCGGCCCTCTTAGCCCGCAAAGACGCCCCGCTCTCGCTGGCGGTGTGTACGGCCTATCGTGATCTGGGCATGGTCAAAGAGGCACGTCAGCAGACCAAGGTCGTGTATGAGGCGTTCGATACGCCCCACAAGCAGGGCGCCGCGGTGCTGATGGCGCTGATGGCCAGGGATGACGAAGAGAAAGAGACGTGGTTGCGTCGTGCGAATAACAAAGATGCCTATGTGCGCATGTTGTTGCTCGAGGTCCAAGCGCGACGTCTACAGAAACAGAACGATCGCAAAGGTGCTGATCGCAAGCTGGCCGAGGTGGTGGCTTTTTATAAGCTCACCGCGAAGAACACCGCCAGCTCTGCGAACAACGCCGCTTTGGCGCTGCAAGCACGCTTCGCTTGTACCGCCAAACGAGCACACCTTGACGAGGCTCTGAAGATGTTGGAGCACGCGCGGCGCCTAGAACCTGACAGCGCGCTGATCCTTACCAACCTGGCCGAGATCCTCTCACGGCGGATTTCCATACGCACCTTCGAGAAGTTCTATCCTCTCAGCCTCCTGCAGCGCGCCGACGTCACGGCTCCCACGGTGCTAGGTTGGCTTCTCGACGGTCCACGCCGGATGGAAGTCCGCCGCGACATCGCCAATAACCCCGACTTTCGTCGAGTGCTCGAGGTCTCGCAGCAGGCCGAAGTCCTCGGTCCAAGCCGCACGTCGTCCTATAGCGTGCAGTCTAATTGGTTGAGCCTCGTGGAAGACGCCAAAGGCTTACGCGCCCTGTGGGAGCGTTTGGAGCGGGTCAAGAGCTTGGATGTGGCTGACCGCAAGGCGTATCGCGCGAAGCAACGTTCGGGAGCAAACGACGCCAAGGACCTCAAGCGCGCACGCACACGCCTGGGCCAACTCGACAAGCTCGAGGCCAAAGCGGGTGGCGACAAGGTGGCGATGGCGGCGATTTACCTGCAGAAGGCCTCATTGCACCATAGGATCGCTTTTTTGAGCAAGGACGCCAAGGAGGCTGTGGTGGCCACAGGCCTCCGTGCGCGGGCGATGGTGTTGCACCCCGCCTTCAATATGGGCGCGTCTGGTGCCGACAGCCTCATCCTCGCGGCCCTGCTCTCAACGTGTGAAAAGAGCCCCCAGCTCGCCAAGCGCCATGCCAGTGAGGCGCGAGGACTCGACAACGTGACTTTCCTCTACCAGCTCGCTCAAACAGACGAGGCTCTGGCTCAGCAGGTGATGCAACAGAAGGATTGGAAGGTCGCGATCAGAATGATCCGTGCACGACTCTCAGGGTCGGAGCGGGAACCAAGGCTCAATGATCTGATGATCGCTCTGCTCGCGGGGGATAAGGCGTTGCTCGCACGCACCAAGAGTGCTCTCGACAAAGAGTTGAACCGCCTCTCGCTCCAGATTGGCAAGCGCCTCGACCCCGGAAGCGAAGCGTACGATATTCAGCTTGGCCTCTTTTCCCCTTAGAGGGCCGGGCTACTCTGGGACCTTGATGCCACCGATGCTGACGCCGTCTTTGCCCACCTTGACTTTGACGCCTCCAGCTTGAATCTCAGCCCCATCATCGTCTGCCTTCACGGAGACCTTGCCCTCTTTGCCCACGACCTTGATCTCGGCCTTGTCGTCGTCCGCTTTCACGGAGACTTTTCCCTCTTTACCCTCGACCTTGATCTCAGCTTTGTCGTCATTGGCGGTGATGCTGACGCCAGAGGCATTTTCCGTGGCGCCCTGCTTGGCAGGTGTTTTTTCCTTGTTGCAGGCAGGAAGGAAGAGCAGAGCGAGGGCGAAAAAAAGTGATGTTTTCATCGTGGTCTCCTCAGGTGCTGTCTTGAAGCAGCCAGAATACCACGAGTTTCGTTCGCGGCGCCCTGGCATTTAGAAGTGAAGCATGCCAGAAGACAAAGATGCCACTAGAACTTGTTGCTCTCGATCCCGCCAGCCTCCCAGCGGCCGTCGCTCGCGTCGCGGGCCCTTCAGTGCCACCTCAAGCCAAGATGATGGCCGCCAAGGGGCTCGCTCCCATGGCCCCCAGGGAGATGCTGACAGCGCTCTATCAGTTGAGTTACGACGCAGAGAGCCAGGTAGCTCGGGCCGCCGAGCAAACAGCGGGAAAGCTCCCTGAGAGCATCCTGGGGGCGGGGTTGGCGGATGCCCTTGACCCGCGCGTCTTGGATTTCTTCTTCATTCGCGCGAGAAGATCTTGCTCAATCCGGCGACGCATGACGAGACCTTCGTCACCATGGCCAAGGCCCTTAGCGATGTGAACCTGGAGATCTTGGCTGGAAACTCTCAGCGCCTCTTGCGCCATCCACCGATCATTGAGGCCTTCTACTTCAACAAGTCGGCGCGCATGTCTACGGTGAACCGCGTTTTGGAGCTCGCCGTGCGTAACGGGTTGACGCTCGACAATGTGCCGCACTTCAAGGAGTTGGCTGCGAGCATTCTACAGTCGGGGGCCCAGGAGCAAGCAGAGGCGCGCACCGTGGAACAGGAGGCCATGGACGCGGCCTTCGCGCAGGTGATGAGTGAGGAGTACGATCAAGACCAGGTTGATCAGCTCGAGCTCGAAGACAAGCTGGAGGGCGAAGAGCTGAAGAACCTCAACGCCCAGCAGATGTTGGCGTTGCCCATCATCGCCAAGATTCGTATGGCCACCCTAGGGAACGCTTTTCACCGTATGGTGCTGATCCGAGATACCAATAAGCTTGTGTCCCTGGCGGCGATTAAATCGCCCGCCATTTCGGAGCAAGAAATCCAGCGATATGCCGGCAATCGTGGCCTAAGCGAAGACGTCATCCGCCACATCGCTGCCAAACGCGAGTGGCAGAAAAACTACTCGGTGAAGGTCGCGTTGATCAACAACTCGAAGTGCCCTCTGGCGCACTCCATGCGGCTGCTCACGCACCTGCGCGCCAACGACTTGCGCATCCTTTCGCGTTCACGCAACGTACCCGCGCCCTTGGTGCAAGCAGCGAAGCGCGCCATACGCAACAAAAGCTAGATGACGCCAGCCCTTCCACCCGCTGGCTGCGTTGTTCGTCGGTTGCGTGCCACCAGCATGCGCCCTCCTCGCGTCTTGCCAGCGGGCGGAATTGCTCAGCCCTTCCAGTCCACCAGCATGCGCCCTCCGCGCGTCTTGCCAGCGGCCGGAATTGCTCAGCCCATATGATCCATTTCATGCGACGGGTGGGGGGCACCATTGTCTCGCCCACAGAGACCCTCGCTCCCTACGCCAGCGGTGGCGCACGCGAAGGGGGCTTCAACGATCTGCTGGCGTTGCTCTTGTTGCAGGCCCTGTCGCTGCAATTTTCTGCTCTGACTCGCGCCTTCTGGCAGATGGTAGACACCAATATCTTGGTGGGGGCCATGTCGCTCTTGCAGGTGCTCGCGCAGATGATGCTGGTCCCTCTCACGGCGGTGCTGGTGGGCGGGGTGCTCCTGCGTCTCCTGCACGCGAGGGTGCAGCGTCTGCGACACCTCGACCTCGCGGCGTTATGCGCCATCCCAGCCGTTGCGCTGCAGGTCGGCGTTTCTTTGCTTGCAGCGCTGGCTCCTGCGCTCTACCAGCATGAGGTGCAGCGGGCTGTGTGGGTCGTGGCAGGGGTGTGGTTTTTAGGTTTGCTCGTCTTGGCGCACCGCTTGGTCCGCCAAGGAGCTGACGAGGAGAGATGATGGAGAGCGACAAAACACCTACGGTTAGTGACAGGCCGCAGCGCAAGTCACCGCTTGCCGTAGGCGCTGTGGTGATCGCGTTGCTAGCAGCGTTGCTGGGCGTGAACATGGTGTCGTCTTTGGAGCACTGTGACGAACTGCGCGGTCCACGACGCGGAAAACCAGCCCCGAGTTTCTCGCTGAAGACCATCGAAGGCCGCGACGTTGCCTTGGCATCGTTTGTCGGCAAGGTGGTCGTGCTCGATTTTTGGGCCAGCTGGTGCGGCCCTTGTGTGCAGAAGTTCCCTGCCTTGGAGGCGATGCAAGGCGAGCTGGGGCCGCGGGGTTTTCAGGTGGTGGCCATCAACATGGAGCGTGACGCCAAGACCGTGCGCAAGTTCCTGGGCAAACGCTTGCAAGCACGCCAACGAAAGGGGCAGGGCGCGAGCGCTATCGTCTCCCTACTTGACGATGGTCAAACGAGCGCACACTACAGCGTGCAGACCCTGCCCCATGTGGTGCTCGTGGACCGTGAGGGGAAGGTCGCCTATACCCAGGTCGGCGGCGGCGGGATCCAGCGCCTGCGGAAGCACGTGCTCACAGCCTTGGGCGAGGACGCTTAGCTCCAGGGTCTCCTGTGCAGGTCTCGCCAAGGATGATGATTTGCGCTAGTTCGCTGGGATTGAACTCGGCGAGGACGCAGGCGCTGAGGCGGGGCCCCGCGCGAAGAAGCGGCGGATGATGCCCAGGCTCTCTTCGGGGCGTTCACCGAACATCGTGTGGCCTGCGCCAGCGATGACCTCCAGTTTGGCTCGTGGGTAGTGGCTCATCTGCCGCCTCTGATGAAGCGGCCCAATGAGCTGATTGCAGCTGCCTGCCATGAAGAGCACGGCTCCTGGGAATCCCTTGGCGCCTGTCGTGAAGTTGATCAGCGGCGTTGGTGAGTCGAGCTTAGCTTGCTTGAGCAGCACCTGGCTGATGCGCTGCCCAAAACGCCAGAAGGGTAGGTGGCCGTTGCGGGGATCGCTTTGACAGAAGTAGCCAGCCGTGGGGTGCCCTTCAAAAGCAGCAGTGACCAACTGGCCAAAGAAGAAATCACCACGTGCGTGGTCGTCTGGCCCTTTGACGTGAAGCGACCTGAACCAGGCCTCGCTCAAGGCTAACAGGCTGGTGGCGTTGATGGCCGGGCGCATATGGTTGGTGGCGCTCATCAGCCGCTTCGCCGCTGCTTCATCGAGCATGCCCGGTTCAGCGAGCACGGCGTGAGACACCTTTTTGGGGTGTTTTCCCAGATAACCTGAGGCGAGCATCGCACCCCAAGAGTGGCCGATCAGACGCACCTTGTCGCCCTTGCTGAAGCCGTCCACGACGCCATCGAGCTCTGCATAGAGCCCGTCGAGGGTGAGCTGTGCGTCGCTAACTCGTTGGGAGAGGCCGCTGCCTCGTTGATCGTAGAAGATGACGTGATAACGATCCTCGAGGGCCCTGAGGGGCAGGAGAGCGCGGAAATCTGCGCCGGGGCCGCCATGCAAGACGATCACTGTTGGGTTTTTAGGATCGCCGAAGCGCTGCATGTGCAGCTTCACACCGCCGATAGTCACCTGTGGCAGGCTAGGGTCGTCGCGGACGGTCTTGGGTACTGGTGTGTCGCGCCACGTTGCGGTGTAACCATAGGCAAAGACCGCGGCCACGAGCACAATCACCGTCAAGGTTAGGCGCCAGATCCAACGCCAGACCCAATTCAAGAGCTGCCTCAAGGGTTGACCCCCTCAGCGTGCTCTGCGCCCGGTGTTTGATGCGCGACAAGATCGTATTCTGCGCTGTCGGTGACGAGCGCGTGAATGATCTCGCCTGGCTGAGCCTCCGCGTCGGCGACGATCACGTTGCCGTCGATACCCGGTGATTGCCCGGCGTGGCGTCCCTGGAGCAAGAATTCGCTCTCCTCACTCACGCCGTCGATCATGACCTCGATGGTTCGGCCTCGCAGTCTCTCGAGCTTTTCACGGGCGATATCGCGTTGCAACGTCATCACCTCGTCACGTCGCTCCTCGGCCAAATTGTCCGGCACCGTGTCGGGGAGCTCGGCGGCGGGGGTGCTCTCTTCAGGAGAGAAGACGAAGGTCCCCACATGGTCGATTTTTTCCTCGGTGAGGAAGTCCATCAGCCGCAGGTGGGCGTCATGAGTCTCACCAGGATGACCTACGAGCAGGGTGGTGCGGATCCACATCTCAGGGATCGCCGCGCGCAGCTCGTGGATCGTCTTTCGCACGCCATCGCCGCTGTAGCCACGCTTCATGATTTTCAGCAGGCCGTCGTCCACGTGCTGGATGGGGATGTCGATATAGGGGACCACCTGCGGTAGCTCGGCCATGGCTTCAAGGAGAGGCGGGGTGAGCATCGAGGGGTAGGCGTAATGCACGCGGATCCAGCGCAGCAGCTCTACTTCTTTGAGGGCCTGCAGCAGCAACTCCAAGCGGGCCTCGCCTCGGGGCAGGTCGCTGCCGTAGGCGGTGGAGTCTTGGGCTACGAGGATCAGCTCTCGTGTGCCTTGGGCGGCGAGGGCATGAGCTTCGTCTACCAGTGAGGCGATGGTGCGGCTGCGCTGCCGGCCACGCATGATCGGGATGCTGCAAAAAGCACAGGGGCGATTGCAGCCCTCAGAGATCTTGAGATACGCCGAATGGGGCGGACCGATGAGCGTGCGCCGGTAGTCGGCCTCATCGAGCCCCTTGGGTTCGCCCACAGCGATCCGCGACTCACCGCTCTTGTCAAAGATGCGGCCTAGGCGAGGGAGATCCGCGGTGCCAATGAAGTGATCCACCTCGGGGAGCTCTCGGGACAGCACATCGGGATAACGTTGGGAGAGGCACCCGGCCATCACGAGCTGTTTGCATCGCCCGCCCTCCTTGTGTTCGGCCATCTGCAGCAGGGTGTCGATGGACTCCTGCTTGGCGGGCTCGATGAAGCCACAGGTGTTGACGACGATGACGTCCGCCTCCTGGGGCTCACGGCATACACGAAAGCCCTGGCTCTCGGCCAGCGCCACCATTCGCTCGGTGTCAACGGTGTTCTTGGGGCAGCCGAGGGATACAAAGTGGATCGTCTTTGACATAGCGTTCTCCAGCAGCGCCAAAGATACCCATCCACGACCTTCATGCCAGGGTAGTTTTCAGCGGCTGCTTTTTTCGCTACTCTCTATGCGTCTTTAACGAACGAGGCGGGAGAGCAGATGAGCGACGAGCGCTTCGGCAAGTGCTGTATGTGCGGCAAGGTCATTAACAAGGGCGATACCTACCATAAGTGTACGGTGTCTACCTGCAACAGTGGGCGCTTGAAGCTGATCTTCTGTTCTCCAGCTTGCTGGGACGCTCACCTGCCTACCGCGCGTCACCGCAGCGCTGGCTACACGGATCACAAGGCGTCATAGCCCCTACACTCTTCAACCCGCGGGTCGCGCTAACAAGCCAGGTCGTTTAGACATGGAGCGTCGCGCTGATGCCGGTGGGGCGAGGATCGTGTGCAGGATGAACGCTTCCCTTGGACTGAGTGTTGCGTTTACACCAAGATTGCTGATGGGCACAGACAGGTCATAGGCGTCGGGTTGGTGCTCCTTGGTGCCCACGGCTGAAATGGAGCGGCGCGCGAGGGCGAGGATGACCCCACGTTGTGCTGGGACCTCGTGGGCAGCGAGCACGGCGCCTGCCACCACCGCTCGTGGGTGGTTGGCGTTCGGCGTCCGGCGAGAAACTCAGCCTTGGCCCGTTCCGCGCGGGCGTTTTCGGCCGGACCAAAGTCCACGCCTGGGATGTTGGGTAGCCTGTAGCCGGCGAAGGCGACGAATTGCTCGGTGTAGAGCTGCTGCACCAAGCCAAAGCCGAGGTCGAGCAGGGGCGCGGCCTCGAAGGCCAGCCAGCGGCCCCTTGTGGGCAAGAGGAAGGCATCCTCGAGGCCAGGGTGAGCGCCAGACCATTCATGGGCTAGCTTGAGGGCGTCGTCTTCCTGTCCCAAGAGGTTGAGCGTCGCCACGCAGAGCATCACCCGCAGGTGACGAGGGGGGTGGTGATCGTAGGCATAACCCGATGCGCTCGTATTGATGCGCATGGGAGATTGGGCATCGTCAGGGGTGGTGAAGAGCTCGAGCATGGCCACCCCGTAGGCTGGACCGAGCATTAACGTGCCGAAGCCGTCGCAGAAGACCTCCTCGAACCATGCACCATAGAGCTGCCAAAGGTCGTCCATG
>JAFCZD010000927.1 GCA_019314525.1 Deltaproteobacteria bacterium | reverse complement strand
GCTGTGGCGATGCCTCGTTCTGTTTAAATAGGCCTCTTCGAACGTTTCCGTGTCCAAGTCCAATGCGTCCGCCATGGCCTGCAGCTCTTGTGGGCTGACCCAGACATATCCGCTTTCTCCGGTGCAGCAGCGGCCTTTGCACGCTTCGCAGGCCTGCGGATTAAACGAAAAATCGTAGCCTTCCTTTGTGAGCAACTCCGTCATGCCTATCTCTTGGTGCCTATCTCTTGGTGCCTATTTCGTCGGGGGGATGTAGCCGTTTCGCAACAGGTTTCCGCGGCCCGTGGGCCAAGGCAGGCAGTTGGGCGCAGAGCCTGCGACGGTGTACGCCTGCAAGAGCGCCTCTTTGTCTTCGCCATCTTTGAGGCTCACCAGAATCTCCAGCGTGCCGTTGCCGTCGACGTCAGCCACCGTGGGTACGGCCATGGCGCCCCGGCCGGGAAGCAGAAGCTTGTGCTGCTGACGCCCGCCTGCGTCGAGCACGAAGAGGTGGCTCTTGTCGTGGTCCGGAGAGTAGCTGGCGAAGATCACCTCGGCCACGCCGTCACCAGAGAGGTCGGCCAGCGCCACACCGCCGGTGAGCACGCGAGCGTCGGTGGTATAACGATAGGTCCACAGCTCCTCGCGCGCAGCACTGACGCAGTGAATGCTGCCGTCGAAGCCTGCGAAGACCATCTCCAAGCCATCATGCGTGCCCACGATGTCGGCGACGGACACTTGATTGGTCGCGCCAACAACGTTGGTGCCCTCGAAGTCCCATAGTCCCGCCAAATAGTCTGGGGCGTGGAAGGGGCTCTCCCAGCCGGAGACGCGCGTGCCGTCGTTTTCGAGCAGCCAGAGGCCGACACCACGCTTGCGGTCGCTCTGGGCGGCGTTTTGCACCGAACCCAACACGACCAGCTCGGCTACGCCGTCACCGTCCATATCCGCGATGGCGGGGGCCGAGTTGGTGAAGTGTGCTTGGTTGGCGCTCTGCTCGTCGTCAGCCCAGCCTTGCTGCGCCAGCGCATAGTCGTGGAGGAAGCGAATACCTGGCCACTTGGTGCGCCCGTCGAAGATCTCCGCGGCGTCGAAAGCCCAGCCATCGCCCCGGTGCAGGCTCATATAGGCGTTGTCCTGGGTCGCGAGGATGTCCAGCTTCCCGTCGCCGTCCACGTCGCCGAGGGCGACGTTTTGATCGTATCCGCCGGTGACATAACACGCCCCGTCACAGCCAGAGCTGCCGGTGGTATTGGGCGGAAAGCCAGCGACCACGCTGCCGTCGTCGTTGAAGGCGTTGATGATGTCCTTTTGTCCATCTGCGCTCAACGCGCTGGAGCTCACCGTGACAAGTTCCAGGCGCTGGTCACCGTCGATATCGCCCACAGCGAGCGATCGAATCTCGTCGCGAAAGCTCACTGGGAAGCCGGCGAGGGCCTCTCCTTGGGCATCCCAGGCATAGAGCTTCTCTCTCGCCGCCGCCGCGATCTCCAGGCCTGGACGCTCGGGGCTGATATCGGCGATCACCGGTGACGTCCAGATCCGCCCTCCGACGTCTTTGAAGAAGTGCACGCTGCCATTGGCCGCCCAGACAATCAGCCGATTGTCGCGCGCCGCCACCACCTCGCGGTTGCCATCACCGTCGAGGTCCACGACGCCAGGCGATGCGAGCCACCCTTCGTGCCACCTGTCCTTGAACTCGCGCCAGAGCACGGGTGTGGCAGTAGCGGCGCTTCCTCCGCCTGCCGCCGGGGCACATGTGGCGGGGTATGAGCCATCCAAGGTGGCCGGCAGAAGGTCGCCTTGGGGCGCGGACGCGTCGGCTGCGCTGGCGTCATGCACCGCGGCGTCGTGCACCGCGGCGTCGTGCACCGCGGTATCGCGGACGGATGCAGGCGACTCGCCACAAGCCGAAAAGAAGCACACACCACAAAAGGAGAGGAAGTGACAGAGCATGGAGTAACGCATGGAGCAACTCTACAGCGAGATCTCTGCGCAGTGTTGGTTATCTGGAACAGCTTTCAACACCTGGTGCGTATAATGTTTCATGTATCGCGATCATCAAGCGGCTGCTCGAAGCCTACCGGCGCTTGGTGAGCATGAGCACCCGGTCTTCCGGCGCCTCACGGCTCATCGTTGGGCGCGGGGTGGCGCAGGCGTTGTCTTGCTGGCTGCTTTCAGGCGTTGTCTTGCTGGCTGCTTTCGGGGTGATGGTCTTCAGCGTGATCCCTTGGTTTGTGCACAGTCGCATCGTGGCCCCGTGGGTCTTGAGCATCGGTTGGCTCGCGGCTCCTGAGTTATAACTGCATTTGGCGAGCGTGCTTCGAGGATCAACTCACACACCTCTCTCACAGCGCCGCGCCCCCCGGGTGCTGACGTCACATAATTCGCACATTCGCGCACTTCGTTGATGGCATCTCGCGGGGCGCAGGCCACGCCGGCGATGCGCAGTGCAGGGAGGTCGATTACGTCGTCTCCCATGTAGAGCACCTGCTCGAGGGGCAGGTCGTAGCGCTCCGCCAGTTCGCCAAGGCAGGCGCCCTTATCCGCGATTCCCAGGTGTATCTCGGTGATGCCTAAGGACTCGGCGCGAGCGCGCATGGCCTCCGACGAGGCGCCGGAGATGATGGCGACGTGGAGCCCTGCCTTTCGCAGGCGGATGACTCCCATGCCGTCTTTGATGTCGAAGCGGCGGAAGTGATGGCCGGCGTCATCGAAGTAGAGCCCTCCGTCCGTCATCACACCATCCACGTCGCAGGCGAAGAGCGCGATCTTCGAAAAATCGGGGTGCGCATCCTGGTGGGGTTCTGACCCGTTCACTATTTTCCCCGACGTCATCTACGAACCTGGAATTCTGTCGAACATCTGCTTGATGATCGTCGCGCAGGGCGTACCGTCATGGGTCGTAGAGAATTCGATGGCTCCACGGTCGGCGTGGGCTCCGCGTGGATAGCC
>JAFCZD010000282.1 GCA_019314525.1 Deltaproteobacteria bacterium | reverse complement strand
GGGCAGGGCGAGGGCTGGGTCGCCTTGGACAGCGCATGTGTTTGGGGCGGGGAGCTCACCGCGCTGCGCTTGGAAGACGGCGTGGTGTTCAGCCAGCCAGCGGTGGAGTAGGGGGACATGGCCGTCAAGCGATGCTGTGGCGTTCTAGCAAATTGTAGAAGGTGCGGCGGCTGACGCCCGAGAGCCGCGCAGCGCGGGTGCGGTTGCCCGCGGTGCGGGTCAGGACGCGCTCGAGGTATTGCCTCTCGGTGTGCTGACGGGCATCGTCCAGCGACCCGAGGAGGCTGCGTGGTGGTGGAGTGGCATCTCCGGATTCGCCCTCCATGGCCAAGCACCTGCGCAGCTCGTGTTCCACCTCAGAAGCGGAGACGGGGGCTTCATCAGCGAGCACCACCAGGCGCTCGATGACATTGCGCAGCTCCCGCACATTCCCGGGCCATGTGTGATCGCCGAGTTTGCGCAAGGCCGCGTTCGAGAGGGAGACCTGGCGGCGGTGTTCGGTGGTGAACTGGTTGAGGAAGTGGCTGCAGAGGGAGGGGATATCCTCCACATGCTCGCGGAGCGGGGGGACTTCGATGGGGACAACATCCAGTCGGAAGTAGAGGTCCTTGCGGAAGGTCCCAGCTCGGACCATCGCTTCGAGGTCGCAATGCGTGGCCGTGATGAAGCGTACGTTCGCGTCAAGGGTTTTGGTTCCGCCCAGGCGCTCGAATTGACGCTCTTGCAAGAGGCGCAAGAGCTTGACCTGCACAACGGGTGAGATGTCGCCGATCTCGTCGAGGAAGAGCGTGCCTTCCTCGGCCAACTCCACGCGGCCCTTGCGCTGAGTCAACGCGCCGGTGAAGGCGCCTTTTTCATGGCCGAAGAGCTCATCTTCGATCAAGGAGTCTGGCAGCGCCGCACAGTTGACCTTCACAAGAGGGCCGGCTTTTCCGCTGCGCGCGTGAACAGCCTCCACCACGAGTTCTTTGCCTGTGCCGCTCTCTCCGCGCACCAACACATGGGCGTCGCAGCTCGCGGCGCGTTCCACCAGGCGCCACACCGCCGCCATGCCGGCTGAGTCGCCTATCAAAGCCGCCTTCTCCCGCAGGTGAGGGAGCTCCTCGCGTGCGCGGCCCACGGAGAGGGCTTTGCGCACCTCATAGAGGATCTGCTCGCGGTCGAAGGGCTTGAGCAAAAAGCCTGCGGCGCCCTTCTTGATCGCCTCTACTGCCGTGTCCACCGCCCCATGGGCGGTGAGCATCAGCACAGGAAGCTCTGGCCAGCTTTGCTTGGTGCGTTCGAGGAGCTCCATGCCGTCCATGCCCGGCATGCGCAGGTCTGTGATCATCACGTCTACGGGCGCCATGTCGAGCACCGCCAAGGCTGCGCGAGCCGAGATGGCTTTGCGGGCGTTGAACCCGTCCTGCTCCAACAACGCGACGAGCACCTCGCAGAGGGCCACATCATCGTCAACCACCAGCACTGTCGGTTTCTTACGCAACATCTGCCCTTGCCCCGTCCATTGGTAGCAGCAAGTCTACCGTCGTTCCCCGCCCAAGGGTGCTCGAAAGTACGACCTTACCACCATGTGCCTCGGTGACGCGCCTCGCAAATGCCAGGCCGAGACCGCTGCTGCCCTTGGTGGAGTAGAACTCGTCGGCTGCGCGGGAGAGTTGCCGTGCGTCCATGCCGCAGCCGTTGTCGCATACGCGCAGGCGCAGCTCTTTGCGGGCTTGGGGGCCCTCCATGACATGGGCCGACATTTCGAGTTTGCCACCTGTCTCCAACGCGTCGAGGGCGTTGCGCAGCAGGTTTTCGAGGGCGCGGCGCAGTTGCTCGCCATCGAGCCGTATTGCTTCCAGGCCGCTGTCTACCTCAGTTTCGAGGGTGATTCCTCGTTCGCGAGCCTCAAGGAGGAAGCCTCCTTCAGCCAGGCCTACGATTAACTCCCCTATGTTGACCTCTTCACGCGTGGGAGCCTGGCCAAAGCGGCGGTAACCTTCGAGCGCGTGCTCGATGCGACATGCCTGGGCGTGGATCAACTCCACGAAGCGGAGCTGAGCTTCGAGGGGGCGTTGCTGACGATGTTCTTCCAGGAGGAAGTCCACCGCGCCCTTGAGGGCCGCGAGGGGGTTTTTCAGGTCGTGCGCGAGCTGGTCAGAGAAGCGTCCAAGAAAGACGAGCTGGCGCTCTCGGCGTCGTCGCTCATGCCGTGTGCCATAAAACTCGCTGGCGGCGAGGCCTAGGAGCGCCGTGAGGGTGATGGCCCCGAGGAGCGCCAAGGCGGCGTGGGTGGCAAGATAGCGTACCACCAGAGCGTAGCCGAATAGCGCCATGGCTCCCAGGGCGCCAGCGTAGGCGAGGGCGCGTAGGGCGTCCATATGCTCGATCTTGCGCAGCCGCAGCACGACCATGGTCATCAAGAGGGAGAGGAGGAGCGCGCCGAGTTGTCCCAAAGAAGGGACGGGGACGAAGTCGTTCCAGAGTTCTGTGGAAAAGAGCAGGGCTCCCACGGCTAGCGCAGCGAGCACCAGGCGAGCACGCATTCGCTCCTCGTCGAGGTCTTGCACTCGGAGGTATTTCACCAACACCACAGCCTCAAAGACAGACAAGGGGATCAGCAGCGCCAGGAAGAGGAGGGACGAGAGGTCTGAGGCGATCCACCGCTGGGCGGCGGGGGAGACGAAAGCAGAAGCCCCCGCGAGGGCCAGGGCGACAGAGTAGGCGTAGGTCAGGCAGAGCAGCCAACGCAGGCGACGCTGGGCGCCGGTGAAGACCAAGACCACCTGCAAGGTGAGCGCGGCCGAGAGCGGCGATGCGGTGTTGTCTATCCAGCGCCAGGCGTCTGCCCCTGTGGCATCGTAGGCCACCATGGCGAAGTTCCAACCAAAGAGTGAGAGGCAGAGCAAGCCAAGGGGCAGAGAGAGGGGAGTCTTTGCGCGCGAAAAGAGCACGAGGAAACCCAGCAAGAGGATGCCGCCGCATGCCAAGAGCCCGATGGTGTCAAAGCTGTGGATTGTCACGCTGATGCCTTCCTCCTGGAGGGATCAACGCGTGTTCTTGGGATCCTTGTCAAGGGATGTGGGAGGGGCTGACGCCAAATGCGCAAGACGTCGCACGGCGGTGCTGCGATGTCCGCGGGGATATCTCTTCAGATAGCGTTTGGCTCGCTTTCTCACGCGGTCTAAGCGTCCAGCGCGGGACCATGCTTCAACCTCTCGTGCCAGCGCATCTTCAGCCAGGGTGGGGCTCTTGAGCAGCTTCTGCGCTTGGGCGAAACGTTGGGCGGCCTTGCGCGGTTGTTTCAACTTCAAGAGTAGACGACCCATGGTGAAGGCGGCGAGGCCCGCTCGTGCGTCCCGTCGATGACGCAGGACGATGGAGCGTAGGTAGGGGAGCGCGCTCTTTGGGTAGCCTGCGAGGCGAGCTGCATCGGCGGCCAGGAAGAGGTCTCTCGGCTCGTCGCGCACAGCACCTCGTGGGCGTCGGTTCTTGTCAGAACGCAGGTGGCGGTAGGCTTCGGTGTAGCGCCCGGCGCGTGCGAGTCGACGCCAAGGCGTGGCACGCCGCGCTGGCCGCGTCACCTTGCGCTCCGGTGCAACGACTGGTGGGAACCAACGGATATCGCCGGCCAGCAGTGTTGCGTCGCCCCCAGACCAACCCACGACGATCTGCCCCTCGTAGACCCTGACCTTGACGCGTCCGTCTTTGGCGCGAAGCACAGTGAATCCAGTGCTGGACGCGTCCAGCGTGACTACGCCTGCCATCACCTCGAAGCGACGCTCTGGGCGTTTCGCCAGGCGGAAACGAACGGCTCCTCTTCTCAATGAGACGCGCACTCGCTGTGAAGACACCTCTTTCAAGACAAGCTTGCTCGTGGCTGAGAGCAGCTGCCACGACGAGCCATCTTCGAGCGCTAGACGCTGGTCGGGCTCCGCCGGTTGACTGCTCGCTGAGAGAGCGGGCACCTGGGTCGACCGAAGTGGGCTCGGCGGGGGTGTTGTCTTGCTGATCTGCGCCCCATCGGCGAACCATAGCCCCGCCCCCAAAGCGAGCAGCAGCGCTGCGCCTATAGCGGCGCCACGCATGATGTTCTGCCTTTGATGCCGCTTCTGGTGCAAACGCACCAACGCGACCTCTACCTCTTGGTCGCTCCACTCGAGGTGGAGGTGCTCAAGCGCCTTTTTGAACTGTGGGTGCCGATCAGTCATCGAGCCATACCTTCCCCATCGCAGCCGACGCCTCAGAGATTCGTCGTTTCGCCGTCGCCAATGAGCACTCGCAGAGCATCGCTATAGTGGCCAGCCGCTCACCTTGAATATGTCGCAACGTCCATGGCAGGCGCTGCCTCACGGGGAGGCGGTCAAGGGCTGCATAGACCCGCACGAGATCCACCCGCTCCTCGGGAGAGGCCATCCGGTCTGGCAGCTGTTCATAGTCGACTGCTTTGTCAAAACCAAACCACCGCTGCATGCGCCGTTGTTGCAGGCGCCGTTTCGCCTTGCGCACCGTGATCGTGATCAGCCAGGCTTTCGCTGCGGCCGGATCCTGGAGGCGATCCAACCCTCTAGCTGCCGCCAAAAAAACGTCCTGCACCAAGTCATCGATCTCATCCCGTGAGCCGAGCAAGCGCAGGCCAATGGCGCCCACATAGCGGCTGTAGCGCCGGAAGAGGTCGTCGAGAGAGAGAGAGGGTGTCTCCATCGCCAACTGGCGCTTGTCCGAGGGATTTTTCATCGGCTGCAGTGTCATCTAGAGGGCTACTCGCTGCTGATCTTGTAAGTGCCAGACTGCGTCAAAATGGCTCAACCTTTTGAGCACTCATTCAAAAGAGCAACGCGATTCCTGCAGTGCCTGTGACCGAAAGCCCCTCGATGGCCATTACAGGGACGCCATCTGCTTGTGCTTCTACGGGCTTGAGGGGGACATCGCTTTCGAGCCCAAAGGTCAGGTCCAGGCGAGGTAGCACACGGATAGAAACCTCCAGAAATGCCGACACAGAGAGGAGTGGTGCCCAGAAACTCTGGGATATTACTCCCTCCCGCCCCTCACCGGAGAAACGAAGCGCACCCCAGCGCATGCCGAGTCCAGCGCTGCCTGCCATTCTCCCACGCTTGAGATGGACCAGCGCGCTCAAGGAGGCTGACATTGAAAGCAAGGCGATATTGCCCAAAGTTGAGGCGTGTTCTGCCCGGTCGATCCGGATGTCAGCACGCCAGCCAAGGAGCGAATGAGGCCGCTGATCGAGAAAAAGTCCACCTCCAAGCTGCGCTGTCATCGGTGAGGCGACTCCACCCAGTCGCGCCAGCAGGCCTACACGCCAGGGGGGCTCTGCTCTCGCTTTCGAAGTCTCTTGGCTGGCTGGCTGGCTGGCCTTTTGGCTGGCTGGCTGGCTGGCTAGCTGGCCTTTTGGCTGGCTAGTCGCAGAGTGGGTTGTGCTTTGGGTGGCCTCCGCGACCAATTCTCGTGCGAGCAACGCGATGGCACGCGCTTCGCTTCCTTTGGTCAACTCTGTTCGCTGAATGCTGCGGTGTAACACCTGCCCTGGGGACAGGGCGAACTCCAGTTCAATGCTCGACAGTTCGCAACGAACGGTCAGCCGTGCCTGGGGGGTTGTTTTCAAGAAGGGTTGTAGTTCCACCAGAAGCGCGTCGTGAAGCTGATCTTCGCCTGGCTCGGTACAATTCAAAATTCGCGGCGCCCAGGCCGTCGAGGGAGCGGCTTGGCATAAGGATGCTGTGAGAAAGGCAATGCCCCACAGGCTATGCAGAAGCACACCCGTACCGCACCTCACGGTGTGGTCCGGGCCCAGCGGAAGCCTACAAAGGGTAGCCCCTCGGAGGGCGGTGAGCTGTCACGCATCGCTGAACGTAACCTGTCCGCGCGGTCTTCGAAGCTCCCGCCACGTACAATGCGATGGGTCCCTGTGGGCGGCCCCCACGGGTCGCTGACCGCTGCTGTGCCGAGATCGTCAATATGCCAATCGTTGCACCACTCCCAGACATTTCCGCCCATATCGTGGAGGCCCCAGGCGTTTGCTTTTTTCCCGCCCACCGCTTGGGGTGTCGAGCTGTTGCCCTTGTACCAGCCCAGCTGATCGATCAGCGGATCGTTGTCACAGGAGGAAATCGGTCCAAGGTAGCTGGCGTCAGAGCTTCCTGCCCGTATGGTGTACTCCCACTCTGCCTCTGTCGGTAGGCGATAGCCGAGGCAGTCGCTGAAGTTCCCTGTGGTCGCTATCACGGCGCAGGTCACCGTGGGGCCTGTACCTTCGCATTCATAGCAGCGCTCGAGTTGGGCGTCGTCCGACAACGCGTTGCAATAGGCGGCAGCTTCATGCCAGCTGAGGGTCTCCACTGGGCACTCGTCACAACGATGTGTGGAAGGGGTGTACCCCATCTGCGAGGAGAACTCGGATTGTGTGACCTCGGTGGTGGCGAGCCGGAAGCCCCTCGTCAGGGCGACGGGATGCTCTGTCTCCAGTGAACTCCAGGGTTCACGACAGATTTCGCCCTCTGGTGAGCCCATTGAGAACGAGCCAGGGACGATTGTGATACTTGGCTCCATGAGACCATCGGGACCATCCATGGGCAAGGCGCCATCGGTGGGACCATCCCCGACCACCCCGCTCTCCTCACAAGCCGCACAGAGCACGCTTCCAGTGTAACGGGCGCAGCCCAAGCTCCCAAGGGCAAGCAGCAGGGCTGGGAGAGCTGCATGAAGATAGCGACCTGAGCACGAAGTCCCCCCTTTTTTCATCATCCCCTCATTTTCGTGTGTGGCGATCTTATCCTTTCAACGGTTGAAGTGTCGAGCTGAGCTTTTTTCTTCTTTGGTGAGCCAAAAACGAAAGTCGAAGCACTGAAGAGGATAGGCCGTCGACAAACCTCACGACCTTGGATGTGGACGGCGCCAAAACGCTCATGACAAGAGGAGAACATTGTATGTCATTTCGAGTGGTCGCCAGTCTTTCCACCTTGTGCCTGTTTTTCGCCGCGTGTGATGGTGAGTTGAGCACCTCGCTGACGGACAACGAGCTGGGGATCTTCCTCAACGCATCTCATGAAAAGAGCTTTGACGAGGCCTGCACCGAAATCGAGGCGCTCTGCGCCGAAACAGGGAGTGGTTGTTCGGCTTATGATTTCTTCTGTGCGCCCGACACCACTGAAGAGTGGGTTTGTCTGCGACTCTATTACGCGTGTCGTGATGGTCTGAGACCAAACGCCTGCGATCGCTATGATGACCGATGTCTCGTGCTTGAAGTGGCCCCGGTCACTGTGCTTGACGCTGGCGCACCCGA
>JAFCZD010000926.1 GCA_019314525.1 Deltaproteobacteria bacterium | reverse complement strand
GGTGCCATCGGCCCTGCAGGTGAAAGACGCCAAGCTTGGCACGACGCTGAACATCGGTGGACCCATCTGCAGCACGGTGGTGACCGCTCAGCGAGCGGTGTAGCCGGTTGATGCTCTTGCGCCGATTCTCCTTGGCGCTTCTGCCTTAAAAAGCCGTGCTCTGAAGTGCACGGGCGTCGGAGTTTTCCTGCAGCGGATTCCCAACAGAGTACGAAAGTCGGGACTGCGCCAGCTGGGCTTTGGTCAACGGCGGCGGAAGAGCGCGGCAGAGCAGACCGACGTGGCGAGCGCTTCAGCGTAGACGTCGCTGTTAAAATCCCGTGCTCTGAACCCCGCGCGTGTCGAGGCTTCCCGAGGCCTCTAGGGCCTCGATCTTCGCCCGAATATCCGCTGGGATGGCGAAGTGCAGTAGTACGTTGCGGTCTGCTTCGGTGCCAGATCCGTTCTTCTCGAAGCCCATTTGCACGTCATAGAGGCCATAGTGTCGTCCTTGAGCCGCCAGGTTCTTATGGGGCCAGCCGGGTACGTCCACGGCGGGGATGTCGAAATTGAGCATGGTGGAGTAGACGGTTCCCGTGCCGTCGCGGTTGTCGACGATCTCGATGATGCGCCCCTGCTGGGGCCAGAAGTTGCTCGAGCAGGTCTCTACCTCCCAGTAGCCCTTGAGCGGATCGTCATCGCTGGCGGCGTGGGGTTTGACGACGTTCTTATGCCCATGGCCCACCAGGTGCAGCACGACGTTGGGGTAGCTGTTGATCGTGGCAATGAGCTCGTCGGCCCCCAGGTCTCGTTTGCTGGCTTGCAGCGGCGTGGGCGTGAAGAGCCCTTTGGGGGCGAAGCCCCAGGACTGATGGTGGGAGATCAGCAGCACCAGGACGCCGTCTGCGAGGGCTTTGTCGAGCTGCGGCACGACGAAGTTGTCATAGGTGTGGCGCCTCAGGGTGGCGAGAGCGGAGCCATCGGCGAGAGATTTGGAGACCATCTCGATGGCGATGATGCGTAGGGGAATACCTGGCACGGGATCGTAGGCGTAGCTGCCGTTATCGTTGGCCAGGTTCATGGCGTTCATTCCATGGCCTTTGGGCTTGGAGGGGGAGTCGAGGAAGGCCGCCATCCATTGGTTGTTGGTGAGCAAATGTCGCGCAGGGTCTGCGGCGACGGTGCCTGGGCCGATCTCGTTGGCCAGCACGGGTGTCACCGTAGGGTAGACCGCGGCGGCGGCGGTGGTGCCGAGGGCGATGGTGCTGCGGGGGTCATCCTCAAGCATCTGCAGCTGCTCAGCGGGTGACGCCAAAAGATCCTTGAAGCAGGTGAGCAGGCAGCCATCGTCGTCGGTGATCAGCGCGCTGATGCCAGGGAAGAGGTCCAAGATGGCGCTGTCGGGCAGGCTGTTGGGCCAGATGGCGCTCACCGTGCCTTGCACGAGCTGGTCGTGGTTTCCTACCACCACGATCCACGGCACGTCGTCTCGCAGCCCAGCGGCCTGAAAAGGATCGTTGGCGTCGTTATGGGGGCCGGGCAGAGGGTCTTCGTCTTCTCCAGAGTCGGGGTTTACGAGCTTTCCATCGAGGATATCGATGAACCAGTCGAGCTCGTTCTTCTGGTTATTGTCGATGACATCGCCTGTGATGACTACCGTGTCGAAGGGGCGGTAGTGGTCACCGAGGCGGTTGATGGTGTGCACCATGGCGTCGAGGACGTGGGTGGTGAACATCTCGTTGAGGCGATAGGCGCCCTGGACGAGGTGGTCGTAGTTCACCAAGCGTAGGGGGCTTTCCTCGTCAACGATATGCACGTCGGTGAGCTGCACCCCGAAGAAGAGTGAGAGGGGGCTGCCGCTCTTGGTTCCCTGTTTTTTTTCCACCGCGAGCAAATCATCGCGTGGGGCCCAGGCTTCGCCCGGCCCGGTTTGGGTGAGGCCAAACTGAATCTTTGTTTTTGCGTCTTGCTTGGACGCTGGAAGGACACCCACCACGGTCTCTTTGAGCGTGGTGGGCGGGGCTGGCAGGGAGAAGGCGTCAGGCCCGTCGGGCGTGGGCGTGGCATCCAGGTCGAGGTCGGGCGAAGCATCTGTGGTGGCGTCCACCACATCGGGTGAAGCGTCCACCACGAGGGCGTTAGGGGTGGACTCGCAGGCGCTCAACGCGAGCAGCGCGAGCAGCGCAGGAAGCACGGGGCGCATAGGGAGCGCGAGCAGAGAGGGGGCGCTGTGGCCCTTGCAACAAGTGAGAGAAGTCATGGCCCATCCTA
>JAFCZD010000046.1 GCA_019314525.1 Deltaproteobacteria bacterium | reverse complement strand
GTGGAGAGCACCGTCTGCACGCGCTCGTCGGAGGTGTCATCACGTGTTACGAGCATCGCCGTGACGCCCACCGTACGCGCCAGTTCCTTCATCTTGGCGTAGGTCTTCTTTGGCAGGCTTACGGGGATCAAATACGGATATTTGGCCGCGAGGGCAGCGATGGTGGCCTCGTCGAGGGAGACCACCCTCACAGCGATGCCCTCGGCCAAACGCCGCAGCTCTGGGTTCGGCACAGCGCTGGTGAAAAAGAGCGCGTCGATCTTCTTATTGCGCATCGCCTGCACCGCCACCGCCAAAGACTGCCCCTCTGCCTTGCCAAGATCAGCAAGCTTGAGGCCCGCGGCAGAGAGCACCTGTAAAGCGTTGCCCCGGGCGCCAGATCCTGCAGGCCCGAGGTTTACGCGCTTGCCACGGAGGTCCGCCACACTCTGCACGGAAGAGTTCGCGAGGGTGACGAGCTGCACCGCCTCCGGATAAAGTGAACAGAGGGCTCGCAGCCGTGAGAGCGGCACCTGATCGGCGCAGCTGCCTTCCCCACGATACGCCATGGCGGCGATATCATTTTGGGCGTAGCCAAAATGCACCTCACCGCGCGCCACCAAGCGGCAGTTTTCGAGGCTTCCAGCGGTACCATAGGCCTGTGCGGGGTGTTTCTTCTTGGCCAGCACCTTCGCCAAGACCTGCCCCTGACGATGGTACTCGCCCCCCGGCTCGCCCGTCGCCAAGGTCACACGCCCCTGCACCTTGCCGAGGCGCCGCTCAGCGGCAGCGGCGACCTGGCGCAAATCACCTGTCATTTCTTCTAGCGCGTTCTTCACGCGCCGTTTCTGCAGTGCCTTGCCCACCTTCTGAATTCGCTGCAGCTCTTTGCGGTAAGGAAGAACGCGGTCCTCACCAGGGGACTTTCCGCCTTTGCCATTGATCCGGTAGACGGCTGACTCCCAGTTGCCCGTGGTGCTACCTCGATAAGCGAGCACACCATTGACCTTCAAGAGGTCCCCCTTCTTGTTGCCCGCTACGCGCACGCCCTTGACCCCCCGCGGGCCGGATCCGAGCACCGAAGCCAGGGAGCCAACGTTGAGTTTGTTCCAATCTGTGAGCTTGTGGTCGCGTTGCAGCTTCAGCTCGGCGGTGTAGTAGATCAGGACTCGATTCTCTTCAGCCTCTGTGTAGGGGTAGTGTCCTCGCCGATTGAAGCCTGCGACGGAAAAAAGCCCCTTACCAAAATGCTTCTCGAGGCGCTGGGAAAGATCCTTGCGCACATGGTCTGCGCCCGGCCCACGCTTACAACCACCCAAGGAGGCGAGACTCATCAAGAGGATCAACTTGCGCATCACGGAATTCCTCAGGCGATGATGCCCAGATAAAGCTGCAGAACCAACGCGTTGGTAATGTCGATGAAGAACGCTCCCACCATGGGTACGATGAGGAAGGCCTGGGGAGATGCGCCGTAACGTGAGACCAATGCCTCCATATTCGCCACGGCAGTGGGTGTCGCGCCCAAACCAAAGCCGCAATGCCCCCCTGCGATGATCGCTGCGTCAAAATCCTTCCCCATCACACGAAAGGTGATGAAGAACGCGAAGAGCGCCATGACAGCCGTCTGCGCGAGCAAGATCACGAGCATGGGCCCCGCGAGGTTCATCAGCTCCCACAAGCGCAGCGACATCAAGGCTTTGGCGAGAAAGATCGACAGCCCAATGGTGCCCCATTGGTCTACAGTCTCTTTGTTGATCGTGTAGAACTTCGTCAGGTCCAAGACGTTGGTGATGATCAGCCCTAAAAAGAGCGAGCAGATGAATGAGGGGATGGTGATCCCGCTCTTGCGCAGCGCCTCGTAGATCATGCCACCGATGGCCATGCAGAAGGTGATGATCAGCAGAGTCTCCATCATGCGCCGTGGCGTAACCCGGTCCTGGTCCTCGAGGCTGTAGGTCACGTCTTGAGTCTGCACTTCAGGTGGGTCGCTAGGCTCGAGTTGGTATTTGTCCACCAGGCGCTTGGTCACAGGCCCACCAATGATTCCGCCCAACACCAAGCCAAAGGTGGCGCTCGCCATAGCAAGCTCCATGGCCCCCTGGAGGTTATTCTCTTCGCGAAAGAGGTCGGCGTAGGTCACGCCCGTGCCGTGGCCACCCGAGAGGGTCACAGACCCCGAGATCAGGCCCTGCAGCGGGTGCAGATCGGCAAGCCACGCCAGTAGAACCCCTGTGGCGTTCTGAACGAGCAAATACACGGTGGCAAGCAACAAGAAGAGGCCAACCTTGGGCCCTCCACGAACCAGCAACTTCAGGCTCGCGCCGAGCCCCACGGTGGTGAAGAAGATCAACATCAGCGGGCTCTTCAACGTCATGTCGAAGGTCATGGAGAAGCCCAGCTGCGAGTAAATGATGCTGCTGCACGCCGCGAAGGCGATACCTCCCACCACTGGCTCAGGGATGTTGTAGTTGCGCAAGGGTGGTACGAGACGATTGAGCAGGTAACCCAAAAAGAGAATTGCCAGGGCCAACGCCGTCGTCTCCACGAGCCCAAGCTCTACAGTCACATGCCCTGCGCTCATAAATCCTCCGTCAATACCGGCGTCATCCTAACGTGGGCCCTGCTTAGCTTCCAGCTATGGAAGCAATTTCCGGTGTTTGATCCTTCGCCGCGAACCCACGGAGCTTCACTGGACTTCGCCCCACGACTGGCCTATGCTCCGCAGCGCTTTAACCGACGCTAACGTCTAAGATATCGGAAAAACATGAGTCGCGACGATTCCATAGAGCTGCAAGGGACTGTAACTGAGGTGCTCAAAGGCGGGCTGTTCCGCGTTGAGACTGACACGGGGCACTTTGTGTTAGCCCATATGGCGGGCAAGATGCGACGTTTTCGTATTCGTGTGGTGCTCGGCGATCAAGTCACTGTCGCCGTCTCCCCTTACGACCCGTCGCGAGGACGCATCACCTTCCGCGCCCGCTAAGCTTCCCTTTGGTAGCTTCCACTTGCGGCAGTTTTTATCTGTGTGGCAGTTCTTATCTGTGGCGGTATTTGGCGTCTGGGATGCCCTTGCATAGCACCAGAACATTCTGCCCGGGCTTGCGCCGGTAAAGGATGCTGTCTGCGAGGGTCTTCATGAGGAAAATGCCACGGCCGCTCTCAGCGAGGGCATCGGGCACTGGCACCTCGCCCAAAGGCAACTCGAAGCCCGGCCCGCTATCGAAGATGCGGATCTCCAGCTGTCCTGCGGCGAGTTCGACCTCAACCCGCAGCGGCCGGCCATCTGCAGCGTGGCCATGCATGATCGCGTTGGTGGCGCCTTCCACCAGCATGAGATTGACATCAGCAGTCCACTTCGCGCTGGCCCCCATGGGCTCCAGGGCGCGATCTAGGGCCGACCAGAGAGCAGGCAGTTGATCAAGGCGGCTTGCCACCTCTAACTCAAGTCGTAAGCTCTTAGTACCATTGCCCATAGCGAGGATATTCTACCCAAATCCAAGCGAGAACGTAAGAAATCCACCATGGTGCGTCGCGACTGTCACATTTATCTAGTCCCAGGCTTCTTTGGTTTCAACACCATTGGCTCTTTTGACTACTTCCGGGGGATCTCACGCCTCTTGCGCGTTGCGCTGCGACGGCATGGCCTAGAGGCCACGATCATCGAGTGCGATCCTGGGCCCACGGCCTTCATCAAATACCGTGCTGCGGATCTTGCGCGCCAGATCGAGGCAGCAGGAGGCACCCGGGCAAAGGAGATCCATCTAGTGGGCCACTCCACAGGTGGACTCGACGTGCGACAGCTGCTCAGCCCGCACACCCATGGCATCAGCGCTGGCCTCGCTGGGAAGATTCGCAAACGCGCTCGATCGGCCGTATTGATCTCGACGCCACACCGCGGCACGCGTTTGGCGCACTTCTTCATGGATATTCAAGGCCGCGCGGCCCTGAAAATGATCGCGCGTGAAGCAAGCACGCGGGGGCGCATCGCGATCTACGCTGGCGCCAAACTCCTCGACCTCGTGGCGCGCGCAGATGATGTCTTGGGCAATGACGACACGACCCTCGACATGCTCTCACGCCACCTGCTGGGCCAGCTGACCCTTGACCCCAAAGACCCCTTTTGGGCGTTCTTGCGGCGCATTGCCGCAGATCAGGGTGCGATGGTCCAGCTCACCACCGAGTGGATGGATCACTTCAACGCCACCGTGATGGACCACCCCAAGGTGCGCTACAGCTCCATAGTCACCGCTGCCCCCCCTCCCCTCGGTCGCGGGATCTTCGACCTCGCCCGGAGGCGACCCCACCTGCTCAGCCTCGGATACTCCCTCCTGCACACCATCGTCGCCTGGATGCCCTCCCCGCCAGCGGCGTCCCTGCCCGTGGATGATGCGCTCTTGGTCGAGCTACGAAAGAAGCTACCGGTGGACATCAACATGCGCACAAATGATGGAATTGTGCCCACCTTGAGCCAACCCTACGGCAAAATCCTTGGCGCTGAGCTCGCCGACCATCTGGACATTATTGGCCAATTCGAACGCCCCAAGACCTCCTCGTATCACGATTGGCTGCCTTCGGGATCGCGCTTCAATGAGGAGGCCTTCACCCGTGTTTGGCGCACAGTGGCAGAGGAGATCGCAGTGTCGAGCAAGCTCCGCTAGCCCCCCCTTCCTCTATCCCGCTACCAAAGCTGCCCATCATTCGTTAAGATAGCGTGAAGCCGGCAAACGGGCAGGCAACTGGGAGGGGACTTATGCTCAAGCGGATCGAGAGCTCGCTCTTTGAGCAATGGAAGACCTTACAGAAGGGGATGGACGCAGACGCCGTCCAGCTCTCCTTCGCCAACCACCTACACTACACCTTGGCCAAGGGGGTGGAACGCGCCACAACTCATGATATCTACACGGCGTTGGCGCTGGCTGCTCGTGACAGGATGGTCGAGCGTTGGATGGCCACCCAACACCGCTGTCACCAAGTTGACGCGAAGCGTGTGTATTACCTCTCAGCCGAATATCTGATGGGACGAATGTTGATCAATACGTTGATCAACCTTGGCATCTACGACGCCACCGTTGAAGCATGCCAGCGCACAGGCACTACCCTTGGACAGCTGGCCGAAGAGGAGCCCGACCCTGGCTTGGGCAATGGAGGCCTCGGCCGACTCGCAGCCTGCTTCTTGGATTCGCTGACAGCCCTGCAAATCCCTGCCTATGGTTATGGAATCCGTTACGAGTTTGGCATCTTCGCTCAAGGCATCCGTGACAACTGCCAAGTGGAGTTGCCCGACAACTGGCTGCGGGATGGAAACCCTTGGGAGATCCCGCGCCCAGAGCGTTCCTACACCGTGAAATTCCACGGCCGTACCATGCAGACGCGAGACCCCCATAGGGGGCTGAAAGTACAGTGGGTCGATGCAGACGAGGTGGTGGGCATGGCCTATGACACGCCCATCGATGGCTACAACAACGAATCGGTGAACACGCTGCGCCTGTGGCAAGCTCGGGCTTCCAAAGAGTTCGACCTCGCCTATTTTCACCATGGCGACTATCTGCGCGCCGTGGAGGAGAAGAACATCTCGGAGAATATTTCCAAGGTGCTCTATCCCAATATCGACGTGATGGAAGGGCGCGAACTTCGCCTCAAACAGCAGTATTTCTTTGTCTCCTGCTCACTGCAGGACATCCTGCGCCGTTACATCAAGCACCATAATGGCTTCGATGCGCTCCCCGATAAGGTCGCGATTCAGCTCAATGACACCCACCCTGCCCTCGCCGTGGTGGAGTTGCTGCGACTCCTAATAGACGAGCATGATCTCCCTTGGGAGAAGGCCTGGGCCCTCACCGTTCGAACCTGCGCATATACGAACCACACCCTGCTCGCTGAGGCCCTCGAGCGCTGGTCCGTGCCCCTCTTCCAGCGCCTCCTCCCGCGACACTTGGAGCTCGTCTACGAGATCAACCGACGTTTTCTACGCAACGTCGCCATGCGCTATCCCGGCGACAGCGAGCGCCAAGAGCGAATGTCGCTGATCGAAGAGAGCCAGCCAAAGAGGGTGCGGATGGCACACCTGGCGATCGTCGGCTCGCACTCGGTCAATGGTGTCTCCGAGCTGCATACCCACCTCCTACGCACGCGAATGCTCAGAGATTTCGATGAGATGTTCCCCGAGCGCTTCAACGCCAAGACCAACGGCATCACACCACGACGCTGGCTCCTCGCTGCCAACCCCGCCCTCGCCAAACTGGTCAGCGAGAGTATTGGTAGTAAATGGCCAGGCCAGCTGCAGGAGCTCAAGAAACTCGAGCCCTTCGCGCTCGATGTCGGCTTCTGCGATCGCTTCGCCGGTGTGAGGCAACAGAACAAGCGCCAACTGGCGCAGCTCACCAAGGAACTCACAGGCATAGTTGTCGACCCCACCTCGATCTTCGATGTCCAGGTGAAGCGCATCCACGAGTACAAACGCCAGACCCTCAACGCCCTCCATGTCATCTCCAGCTGGCTGCGCCTCAAGCAGAACAGCTACCCAGATTTCCACCCACGGACCTTCTTCTTTGGTGGTAAGGCAGCACCAGATTATTTCATGGCCAAGCTGACGATCCAGCTCATCTGTCAAGTGGCAGAGATGGTGAATCAGGATCCCAACACGCGAAATCTCCTAAAGGTCGTCTTTCTACCAAACTACCGGGTTAGCCTCGCTGAGCGCGTCATCCCTGCGGCGGATGTTTCGGAGCAAATCTCCACGGCTGGTTATGAAGCCTCTGGGACGGGCAATATGAAGTTCACGCTCAATGGAGCGTTGACCGTAGGGACCCTCGACGGGGCCAATATCGAGATCCGCGATGAGGTGGGAGACGAAAACATCTTCATCTTTGGCATGACCGCAGATGAGGTCGTCAGTCGGCGCCAAGGTTACAACCCACGCGCCATCTATGAACAGAATCCTCTGCTCCGCGATACCCTCGATCTGATCCGCAGCGGATTTTTCTCGCCGGAGCAACCCGCGATGTTCCACCCCCTCGTGGATAACCTCCTTGGAGAAGACCCATATATGAACCTGGCGGACTTCGACGCGTATGTGAAATGCCAGGAGTCGCTCAACCTCGTCTACAATCAGAGCGCCACCTGGTGGAAGATGGCTGTGCTCAACGTCGCCGCCTCTGGAAAGTTTTCGTCAGACCGGACCATCGCCGAATACAATCGGGACATCTGGCATGCCAAACCCGTCAAGGTTCTGCTGCCTGGATAACGACGGTTGATAGTGGATGGTATGGTGTGCTGGATGGTATGGCGCGCTGGATGGTATGGCGCGCTGAAGTGCAGTGTCTTGCTCGTCACCCGGACGAGCGCTTAGATGCCTCAACCGCTCGGGGCGCAATTATGTCCCTCCCCACCGTGAAAACCTCCCCCTCCTAAACTCCCCCCGAGGGCTGCCGCTGAGATCTGACGTATGGCGCTCTTGCCGCACTCTGGGCAGGCTTCTGGCTCGTCGAGGTCGGCCAGCATCTTGAACTCTTCGAAATCTTTGTCGCAATGCGCACAATGAAAGTCATAGAGAGGCATATCAACATCCTATATCCGCTTGAAGGCCTGGGTTCGCTCAAAAGAATGGCCGCTCTGAAGAGCCGTCACGAGGCCGGGGTGTTACAGCAAGGAAGGGCTCATTTTCCGTAACGATAGCCACCGCCACCCGAGTAGCGGGAACGACCACTGCCGGTACGCACGCCATAGCCACCATACGAGCGGCGCTTATATCCCCCAAGTCTGTAGCCTGAGGAGATGCCGCGGTAGAGGATATATGCGGCGACCCCCGTGTAGAGGTTGTGACGAAAATCATAGTGGCTGTAGGCCGGTCGCTTGCCAGCAACAAAGACTTCCTTCGTGTCGACGAGCTTGTTGTGATCCGCCAAGAGCACTTTGAGCTTCTTCAGCTTCTTCACCTCTTTGACGGTGGTCAGCAGATTATGGCTCACCACCAACTCCTTGAGCAGAGCAAGCGCGACAATGCCCTCGATGGAGGTGATCTTGTTGTTCCGTAAGTCCAGCGCCTCGAGGTAGGGCACATGTTCGATGCCCTGCAAACTCGTGATGGCGTTATGACCAGCGCTGAGGTTCTTGAGCGTCCTCATGGGGGCCTGAGCTGGCGTGGCCTCCACGCCTTTGCCTGCGCGTGCCTTAAGCTTCGAACGCGCAGCCTTGCGCCGGCGCCTCTTCTTCACCTTGGCCTTGAGCTTCCCCGCCTCCGCGGGCAAGGGGTCCTGACCGGAGAGGCTGGCCAGAGAAACAAGCTTGTTGCGATCCACCTTCAGCTTCTGCAGTTTCGTCAGCCGCCGCACGGCGGCGAGAGACGCCAGGTTGTTGCTCACAGCGCTGAGGGTAACCAGCGCCGGAAAACTCTCCACGCCATCGAGGGAGGTGAGCTTGTTGGTGTTCACCGAGAGGCTGCGCACCCCCAAGAGCGGCTTAGGCAGCGCGAGGCTCGTGAGTTGGTTTGTGTCGAGGGCGAGCACATTCAGGGTGGGGCCAATATTCTCCAGCCCGTTGATGCTCTGGATCCTATTGTTGGAGAGATTCAGAGAGACCAACTTGGGCACCTTGGGCATCGGCGCTCGCATTAACTGATTGTGGCTCAGGTTGAGCATTGTCAGCGAATCAAGCCCTTCCATACCCTCAATCGTCGTCAGCTTCTGCTTGCTGAGGTCTAGCTTTTTTAGGCGGGGCAAGCGGGCCATGCCTCGAGTGGTCGTGATGCTGTTCTTGCCAAGTTCAAGAGCGTTGAGACTTGGCATATCTGAGAGCCCCTCGAGACTCGTGAGCTGGTTGAACTTCAAATCGATGCGCTTGAGCCGGGCGCAGCCCTTGCCAGGCTTGAGGCTGCGAATCTTGTTATGCGAAAGATCCAGGGCGGCAAGACGATCCATCTTACAGAAATCAATAGCCTCCTCCAGAGCTCCATATCGGACCTTCAAGCTCGTGACATGATCAAGCGCGTCCACACCCGCGAGGCTCTTGATGGGTGCACGATAGAACTTGACCTGCGTAATATGCCCCCCGCTAACGGCTACAGCAGTGCAGCTATAACAACCGATATGGCGCTCAGCGACGTGAACCTTGTCTGGGGATAAGCCCGCGCTGTCGATCAGCTTCCGAGCGGCAGCCAGCTCCGCTTTGGGGATATCAAACTTTCCATCTTCGAGATCCGCAAAGGTTGGGTCTCCGCAAGCCCCCAACAGGACTATCAGCCCAACGAGCAGCAGTTGCTTCATGTGCACCTCCCATGACGAGTCATCGCGGACTCTAACATGGAAGAGCAGCACGAGGGTTAGTTCGACGCTGGGTCGGGTTTCGTTGTTAGAGCAGGCACTTGCGCTGGCTCCCGCTGCAGAGACCAAGCGAGAGCCAAGGTGGTCAAGATGTGGCCCACCAGCGGCATCTCATCAAAGAATTGTGGCAATGGAGTGTTCCACTGCACGCGAGAGTGAAAATCTGTGAAGACCGTGTTGCCCATGGTGCCCCCAAGAAGATAGCCACCGCTCGCGAGCACCCAGATCAGACGAGATTGCGGCGAAACCTTTGCTCCCCCCCGCTCAAAAGTACGCGTCCAAACAAGCCACCAGGGCAAGAGCCCGCACCAGACGAAATAGATATCCCAGCTAATGGGGGAGAAAAACGGAAGCCCGGCGAGCCAGAAAGCCATGAGCAGCACAGGGTCGGAGCGCCGAGCTCTCCAGGTCCAGCCCGCCCAGAGCAAGCCGAAAAGGGGCGCCAACCAGCTCATGCTCCCGGGCAAGGGGGCATGCTTGCTCCGCGCCTCCCGGTCTCCCCAGGTGGCGATGCGGGCTCGCAGAGCGTAGTTGTTGCCCGACGTGGTGCCTTCATTAACCAGCGTCAGGTTACGAGCGAAGCGCCCCACCTCCCCCCACCCGACAAAGACGCCGCTGATGGTGCCGAGAGCGGCCACGGTACATAGGGCGATCAGCAGCCAGCGTCGGGTCCGACCAGCACCACTCTCCCACGCACGCAGCACCAGGGGCACCACGGCCACAGCAGGCGCGAGCTTGAGACCCACAGCCAGCGCAAACGCAACGGCAGAACCATCGCGCCGCCACCGCTTCTCCATGTGAAACCACCCCAATGAGACCGTCAAGAGCGCCAGAAGCGTTGTATCCAGCTGCCCCAGGCGCCAGCTACGCTGAAAGCTAAAGAAGGTTGTGCAAGCACATAGGGCGATGACGCCCCAGACGAAGGTCTCAGATGCGCCCTTCGAGTGGGGAATGTCCTTGGCCGCCCACACAAAGAGCAGCAGCGCCAGCGCCGCTGCGCCCACGAAGACGGCAATGGCCTGGCGGTCGCTCAGACCCGCAAGGGGCAAAACGGCGAGGATCGCGAGAGGAGACGCATTGACGCTCTGTTGGAGTCCCCGAAGATCGTAGATGGGCTGCCCCGCCCGAAGACGCCGTGCTCCGCGCAAGGTCCCGAAGAGGAGGTCTCCAGCTGTGCGATCGACCACTGCGTGTTTTGCCAAGGCCCAAAGACCGGCGGTGGAGAGAGAGCCGGCCAACGATGCCGCCCAGAGCAACTCCTTGCGGGCCCCAAGGCGCCGCCAGAGCAACACCAACGCCACCACACCCAGAAGCCAGACATGATAGGCACCTCCCTCTGGGTACCACCAAACGCTACGCTGGAGTGCTGGCCAGGAGAGCCAAAGAGGCACGGCGGCGGCCCAGACCAAGAGCTGTGGCCAAAGTGTCATTGGGAGTAGTTTAACAGATGGCGTGCTCGAAACTATCCCCATGGCACAAAGGGGGGCACAACCAATGCCCTACCCCTCAATAATAGCTGTACCAGCAATCACAGCCTGCGTCGTAATACACCCACTGCCCGCGGCATTGGTAAACCCAGCGTCCGTCATGCCAACGGCGTGTCTGGTAGCAGTGGCGACGGTGATACTCGACGTCGTAGTGGTGGAGCATATGAGCTGTACCAACAATGGCCGCACCAACCACCGCAGCGTTCAACAGGTGATGCGCCATGCGTGGGCTGCAAGCAGTGACCGTCGCCACCAACATTCCGAATAGCGCAAGAGCAACAAGCATTCGTTTCATAGTGAACCTCCGTGCAACACTATTCTGGCATAGCAAGAGCCATTCCACACATCACCAGTGTGATCTTCTTCACTTGGCAGCTCCCTTGCGTGAACTCGCGTTCACAGTCCGTGCAGAGAATGCAACATCCCATTGACAGCCACCGTCCCCCACCCGATGCTTGAGGGCGGAGAGGAGCAGGAACTCTTGACAAGCACGATTTGCCTCGTACGCAGTGGCCCCACCTCCTGGAGTGCAGAAGGACGCCTCGTCGGGCGCCGTGATCTGGCGCTGTCCAAAGAGGGATGTGAATCCCTCACAACGCTGGCGGCCTGCCTTGGCCCGCCCCAGTGGACGGAGATCATCACCAGCCCCATGCGGCGTGCGGTGCAGACAGCTGAAATCCTGGCCGATCCAGGTTCGAGCATCGCAAAAGATGGGCGCCTCGCCCCAGTGGACGTTGGCGACCATGAAGGAGACACGTTCGCATCTCTCGCGACAAACCCCGCTTGGAGCGCTATCCAAGAGGAGCAAGGTGACACCCTCCTTGGTGGGGAGACTCTCACGGCTCTCGTTCAGCGCGTGTCGGGATCCATCGAACAAGCCCGCGCTGATAACCCCGACGATTCACGGTTACTCTTCGTCAGCCACCAGTGGCCCATCGCGGCCGCCTTGGTGCACTACCTCGGCCTATCCCCACGAGCCGTGGCACGTTTTTCCATCGCGCACGGCTCCGCATGCGTGATCCACGTCGACGATATTACGCACCGAGCGACCCTCCGCGCGGTGAATTGGGCCTGCCCTGGATCGAGCACGCTGACCCCTCTTTAGACCTGCTCTTCAACCACCAACTTGTGGCGAGGTCCAAAGCTCGATATCGTGCGATGTGGAGGTAAGTGTGGAGCTCGAATTCTGGGCGTCGACCGACAACGGCAAACAACGTGACCACAATGAGGACAACTTCCTCATTGACAAGCACCTCAGCCTCTTCGTCGTCGCAGATGGCATGGGCGGACACGCTGCAGGCGAGGTCGCGTCATCGCTCTGCGTGCGACGTGTGCGAGAGGCAGTGGCCGAGAACAATGATCTCGTGGAGCGCTTCGTTTCGGGCGAAGCCGTCGATCGAACAGAGGTTCTCCGAATGCTGGAACACGCCGTGCAAGCTGCGTGTTCAGCGATCTACCAGCGCGCTCAGAAACAGCAAGACAAGCGCGGAATGGGCACCACCTGCACCCTGCTGCTCATCGCAGGCCAGCGTGGCTTCATCGCCCATGTTGGGGACAGCCGCATCTACCTCACGCGACAAAGCCAGGTGCATCAACTCTCCGAAGACCACTCGTTGATCAACGAGTTGGTTCGACGTGGCAAGCTGAAGTTGGAGGAGATCGACGACTCACCCTACAAGGATTATAAGAACGCCGTGACGCGCGCGGTTGGGGTCTATGAGTCTGTGGAGGTTGATACCCTCGACTTCGACATCCTCCCTGGCGACCAGTTCTTGCTCTGTTCAGATGGTCTGCACCACTATCTCACCACAGACGAAACGATCACCAAGACCCTCACCAGTGAGAGCATCAAGACGGCCACTGAAGGTTTCATTACCCTGGCCAACGACGGAGGCGGACACGACAATATCACCTCCGTCGTCGTACGCGTGGGCCAGGCTGAAGACGCCGACCACCGCGTCCAAGATGTCAGCCTCAAGCTCGAGGTCCTCAAGTCAATCCCGCTCTTCAAGTACCTCAACTACAAAGAACTCGTACGGGTAATGAACATCACCAAGGTGCGCGACTACGAGCCAGGGCAGGAGATCATCACGGAGGGCGAGAGGGCCGACGAGATGTTCTTGATCCTCGCCGGGAAGGTGCGACTGCACAAAGATGACGCGTTCATCACCTTCCTCAAGCGCAGCGACCACTTCGGTGAGATGGCCCTTGTGGACAGCTCTCCACGCAGCGCATCCGCCTCAGCGGAAGAGACCTCACGGCTGCTGATCATCAACCGCAACGACTTTTACGAGATAATTCAGAACGAGAATCGCCTCTCCGTGAAGATCCTCTGGAGTGTGGTGCAGGTGCTCGTTCAGCGGCTGCGTAAGACCACCGCAGACCTCTCAGGCGCCCGCCTGGAGGCCTCCCTGCCCGACATGACCGACCAGATCATCTTCGACACGAACACCCTTACGGGGGATTCTGATCCAGGGGGAGATACCATCGTCGAACACCGGCTCGAAACTGTGACCGAGCCAAAATCCGACGATGATGAGGATGACGACTGACTGGCGGACGGACTGGCCCACTCGAGCGAGATGCTATTTGATGACTCGCGAGAGCGCCGCGAAGTTCTCGCTGCTCCCCTCCTTGAGCAAGTCGAAGATCACAGCCTCGGTGCTGGTGACGATGCCACCGCTCTGCTGCGCCAAGCTGAGGCCGATCTCCCAATTGGCCATCGTGCGAGAGATCACTGCGTCGCGGGGGACGTGCACGGTATGGCCGGCAGCTACCAAATCACGGACGGTTTGATAAACCGCAACATGAGTCTCCATCCCGGCGACAATCCACTGATCTTTGCCCACCCGCTTAGCCCAAGCAAGAAACTCGGGCGTCGTCACACAGCTGAACCGCTGCTTCTCGAAGAGCAGCACTTCCTCTCGGGGAAGGCGCAGCACCGACTCGGCGACCACAGGGAGACTCCGGCCCATGACCTTGGGGGACTGGGCACTGACAGCCACGGCCAGCCGCATCACTCGTGCTGTCTCGATCAGGTTGAGCCAATTTCGCAAGGTGCCCTTGAGCACCTTCTCGGGCATGGTTGCTGCGAGTTTTTCCTGCACATCAACAATGCAAAGCCCAACACGTTCGCTGATCAGTTCTAGCTTCCCTACCATCTTCCCTCCGCTGGGCTATTTTTCACGAGCGGCGAGCAAACGCTCGAGCTCTTCTTTGATGATCGCCTCGGCAAGTTCGGGCACAACCTCCCACACCACACGCTCCACAACCTCTCGCGTGAGCTTGGTGATAGCGGTGACCACAACGGGGTCCAGACCGCGCAGACCAGCCGGCAGCACCTCATTGGCGACCTGCTGCACCTCACTCGCAGCCCGTTGCGCCACCGCGGCGACCTTTTTCTCCACAGATACAGATGGCGCTTCTGGCGCTGCGGGTGCAGCCACTGCAGGTTTCAAGGGTGCCTGGCGTCCCAGATGTGGTTTTGGCGCCACCTTTTTGGGCTTGGTGTCAATCGTACCGGCCATGGCTGATGGAGGATGTGGCATCCCCCTCGGAGGCGGCGGTAACGTACGGGGCGTCGCTGGCAGACTCGTGGGTGGTGTCGGCGCTCCCTTATGTGGCGTCGGGACCACGCTGATCTCGACCTCCGGGGGCGGATCAGCTTCGATCGTAATCTCCACGTCCAGGCTCTCGTCGGCTGCCTTCGGCTCGGGAATATGGGCGGAAGGAGCCGGCGGAGCTGAGCTCCCCCGCCGTATGGCAAGCGAGCCTAGCCTCGGCATGCCCGCTGGGGGCTGGGGTAACCCTGTTTCCTGGGTTGTGGGTTTCTTGGGGGGTTTCAAGCTTGCCGTCTCCGGAGGGTTTTCCGCGCCCGACGGGCGGGGTGATGCCAATGATGCCGGTGATGCTTCGATGACCACATCCCTCGTTTCGATGAGCGTCGAGAGGGGTGTCACAACAAGGCCCAGGGGAGAGGCCTTCTTGCGGAGCAATGCTTCTACCTTGTCGATAATTTCCTGAGTCTTGAAAGGCTTCTTGAGTTCAGCGTCTGCGCCGACCTTCCGCGCGCGCTGGGGGTCAAGGCGCGATCGCTCGCTGTAAAGCAGAAGCTTCGGGATCGCGCCCATCCCCATCTCCTTCAACGCCATACAGGCGTCATAACCATTCTTCCCGTCCATTGAGATGTCGGCGATGAGGATGTCGGGGGGCGCGCGCTTCGCCTCGATGATGGCTTGCTCCACAGTGTCCACGCAAGTGACCTGGTCGCCATCCGCCGCAAAGGTCAGCTCCACGACCTTACGCATGGTCGCGCTATCCTCCACGAGCAGGATTTTCTTCGCCATCACGCCTCCCAGGGCGAAAAAGGGGAGACCCATTGGGTACCATGGAGCTGTTTAAAACGTCAAGATTTACCGGCGCCTAGCGGCGCCTAGGGGTGGGAGCATGCCCCACATAGGGGCATGGAGTGCTCAAAATGGGACTGTGCTCAGCTAGCGCTCTGCCGCCCGTATTTCCTGGGACTCAATGCGTGTGCTGCCCAGGTGAACCTTGGTGAGGGCATGGTGCGTTCCGGTGATGCCCAGGCCCGGCTAACCTTGATCGCCAGCCTGCCAGCGGCGGTAGCGGCTTGTGAAGCCACGCTCCTTGTGATCGAATGCAGGAGATGACCCACAACACAGACACTCGCCCCCAAGTCTTGATGGTCTCCAAGCCGGTGGCGCCGCCCTGGAATGACAGCAGCAAGAACCTCGTGCACGACCTCGTGCAGCACGGCGCTCGCTTTCGCTATGCTGTGCTCACGCCCAAGGGGCAGGCCTTGTCACCTGCCTCGGATGGCGTACAGAGCGAGGAACTCTACAGCGCGGCGGGCAGTTACACGCCAGCTCTCCTGCAGAACATCAAGGTTGCTCGACGCCTCTTGCGCGGGGACGAGAGCGCGCTAACGCACTTCTTCTTTGCCCCGAATATCAAGACCTCAGCGGTGGCTCACCTTTGTTTGCGACTTCGGCGCCGACGGGTGGTGCAAACCGTATGCTCCACGCCCGCTCGCTTTGAGCACCCCGAGTTGCTGCTCTTTGGTGAAAAGGTCATCTGCCTCTCGGAGCACACACGACAACGCTTCATTGAGGCAGGCGTGCCACCTGCGCGCTTGGTGCATATCCCCCCCGGGATCGTGCCTCCACCACGCCCCGACGAGGCCGCTCGGCGTGAGTTTCGTGGGAGCTTTGGACTGCCTGAGGATGCTATGGTCGTGATCTTCGCCGGGGACTACCAATTCAGCCAAGCCGCGCTGACCTTCGCCCGCGCCATCCCTCTGGTGCGCCACCGGGATGTGCACTTCGTCTTTGCCTGTCGCGTGAAACAACCTGCCTCGCGCGAGGTGGAGGCCCGAGTGGACGCCCTGCTGCGAGCGGCCGGCTGCCGTGAGCGTGTGGTGATGCTCAACGAGGTGCCGCGCATGCTCGATCTCCTCGGGGCTTGTGATGTCTGCGCGTTGGTCGCCGAATCGCTCTACGCCAAGATGGACATCCCGCTGGTGCTCCTCGAGGCCATGGCCCTGGGGCTCGTGCCTCTCGTCGCCAAGACCCCTCCCCTGCGCGAGCTCTTGCGTGAAGGCACCGCGCTTGCGGGAGCCGGGCTCGATGTGCCACCACAAGATCCTGTGGCCCTCGCGGCGGCAGTGGACTCTTTGGCCAAGGGGAAAAGACGCGTTGAGCTAGCCATGCATGCACGCCAGGTGGTAGAGGAGCACTATCACGCGCGGCATATCGCCGAGCAGCATGAAGACCTCTACTCGAGCATGTTGAAGGACCGATGACCCAATCCGAACGCTATTACGATGAGTTCAGCCACACCTACGAAGACCAACGCCATCGCGGCTACCACAAAATGCTCGACGAGTTAGAGGTGGAGGTTGCCCGCCGCTACATGCAGGGGCGCGTGCTCGAGGCTGGTTGCGGCACAGGGCTCGTGCTTGAGCGGCTGCGGCCCCACGTCGACGAGGTGGTCGGTATCGACCTCTCCTCGGGCATGTTGAACCACGCCCGAGGTCGCCAACTACGTGTCGCGCAGGCCACGGTAGAAGGCCTGCCCTTCCCCGATGAGAGTTTCGACGGTGTCACCAGCTTCAAAGTGCTGGCCCACGTCCCGGGCATCCAAGAGGCCATGGCAGAGATGGCCCGCGTGACCCGCCCTGGCGGTCACCTCGTGCTGGAGTTCTACAACCGCCGCAGCCTGCGCCACCTGGTGAAGATGCTCAAGAGCCCCAGCCGCATCGGTAAGGGCTACGTCGACACCGACGTCTTCACCCGCTACGACTCCCTGGCTGATATCGACGCCTACCTCCCCGATTCCCTTGAACGCATCGCCATCCACGGAGTGCGTATCATCACCCCCGTGGCCCAGCTTCACGACCTCCCCTTCGTGGGCCCGCTCCTAGCTCGCGTGGAGCGCCGCCTCTGCGAGAGCAAATGGGCCTCACACTTCGGTGGCTTTCTGATCGTGGTGTTGCGTAAACGGGCGTGAGTTGGGCAGTATCCTTTCGTGTCAGGCGTATTACCGCGCGACCGAGAAGTGATGCCACACGAGGCCATGAGTCCCACAACGTTGGTCCGCGCAGGCTTGGTGAGTGGCCTAGCCGTGGGGCTTTGCGACCTCCTACAACTCGTCTATCGATTGGGTCCGACAGACCATGCCGATTGGGCACGTTTGTCGCTCTTTCAGAGTGCTTGCATTGTTGTTCTTCCACCCTTGCTCGGGCTTTGCACAGGGGCCGTGCTGGCAACCATCATAGAGTGCCTATTCAGAACAGCGCGTTGGATCACCAGAGGCGCACATTGGCCTGACGAAGCCCAAAGCAAGGCTCTCTCCCTGCTGCTCTCTCCTGCTCTCGCAGCGCTGTGCTTCCACATCGTTGCCCGGCCTTCTTGGCGCCGGGCATGGGGAAATGGGGTGTTGTTGTTGGCAATCCCCGTCAGCTTGCTGGCTCTTTTTATTACACATCGAACACTCAAGCTGCTGCGACTGGCCCTCCATGGTCAAGAGCCAACGCTGCGCCGTGCCACAGTGGGCGCCCTTCTCTTCCTGGGAGGATGCGCGTATGTCGCGGACATGTTGCTTTACCGACGGCTCTATTCCGTCTTTCACGGCCTAGCAGCCCTCACAACTCTTGTAGCCTTCATGGGGGCGATGATGTTCATGCAGCGCCCCCCTACCCCCTGGTATCGTCACCTCTCATCTCTCTTCGCCACAGGGGTCTTCGTTTTTGCCCTATTCCTGGCAGATTTATCACTGGGGGCCACCTCCATGGTGCGAGTGGTCTCCATGGAATATACGAACCTTGCCGCCAAGGTGTTGACCCTCATACGCCTGCCCGAACGACTCTTCCAGCGTGAGGGTGAACAACATCTACCTGACGTGTCTGGAGGCTTGGGGTCCCATCAAGTCGAGCAGCTTCAACAACGTCTTGGCTTATGTGGGAAGAGAATACCTCATATTTTCTTCTTCTCCATCGACGCATTGCGAGCCCAAAGTTTGGCCATCTACCAACCTGAAGAAGTGACAACCCCAGCACTCTTGGCCCTTGCGCGCAAAGGCCATCTCTTCGAGCGTGCCTACGCACCGGGACCGGAGACCGTAGCGAGTGTGGGAAGCTGGGTCACCGCTACCATTCCTGCGCGCCATGTCGAGAAATCCATCTATCAGCGAATAGGAGCCGGCGGCTACCAAACCATTTGCCTGATCCCTTGGTCATTCGTAGCTCCAGCCTTTGACCTGCCAGCGACTCCAGGATGCGACATCTATCACTCCATCTCGAAGCTTGGATGGCTTGACGCGACATTCCGCCAGAGCATCTCCACCATCTCGAAGCAGCGCCCTCTTTTTGCTCATATTCACGTGATGGCAACTCATGACCCACAAAAACTGCCAGGACACGATCGCAAGAGTGCCTATGAAGCAGAGATTCAACGTGTGGATCGATACCTCGGCACATGGATCGAGTTGCTGCGATCCAAAGGACTCCTTGATCACGCCATGGTGATCGTTAGCGCTGATCATGGGGAGTCCCTTGGCGAAAACGGCGTCTATGGACATGGGTCATCCCTACGCGCCGAGCAAACCCATGTGCCCTTGTTGATCTGGACAAGCCACGGGGTCCCCTCACGGATCTCTGAACCTGTCAGTGTGGGCTGGTTGGGCCAAACAATTCTGGCTGCCTCCGGGGTGGTTCCCCATCACAAGCTTTCCGCTCCTTTCATCTTCTCTAAAGACACAGTCAGCATATGTGGAGCGGCGAGCTACAGCGTGGTGAACGGCGCCTCGACCGGCGCCGAGGAACGTTGAAGCTTTACGATACTGTTTTGGACGTGAAGGAGCTTCACAACATCGCCTCACAGCGTTCTGCGACAGTTCGCCGCCTTGCTGCAGAGATGGCGAGAATCTTCCGTGTGAGTGTTGATGGGCTCAGATGAGGGACAACATCCAACTCTTCCGGTAGCATAGCGAGGATGAGCGCACGTCCCGGGAAAGCAGTGGAGGGTCTCACCATCGGTGGGGCGGCATTGCTCACAGGGGCGCTCTTTCTCTCCACATGGACTTCGGCCATCCAGGTGGCTGATAGCGGAGAGGTTGTCGCCGTCGCTTGCAACCTTGGAGTGGCGCACCCACCAGGCTATCCGCTCTACACCCTC
>JAFCZD010000925.1 GCA_019314525.1 Deltaproteobacteria bacterium | reverse complement strand
TTGCCTGATGCATCGCGGGCTTGAAGCTCGGCGTCGATGGTGATCCATCCGCCTGCGGCTGTGGCGCCGATATCAACCCAGAGCGGGACGTTCAGGCTTCCACCTGCGGGCAAGGTTATCGTGTGTGGCGTTTGCAAGCGTACAGAGTAGTCATGGTCACGTGAGACCTCTCCATCGCTGAAGAGCAGCGCCAGAGATTCGATGTCGACATCGAAATCGGTGTGGCTGGTGACCTCAACATAGACCTCGAGGTTCTTGGCACCGCGTACCACCTTCTCACTGCCCACCACAACTCGGGTGATATCCACGGCGAGTCCTTTTCGCAGCAGGAGCCGCAGTGGCTGAGCGGGCCCAGTGATCTCCTCGATGGTGCCTCCTGCCCCCCGAATCCAGGCGCGCGCTGTGACGCTGACAGCTCCAGGCGGTGCCCCAGAGAGCGCGGCAACCTCGAATTGCCAGCGCCCTTCAGCTGTGGTCACGAGCACAGCGGGTCCGGTGGCCCCAGGGGACACGGTGGTATGAAGAGCAGCGTCAAGACCCTCACCCATGAGCCCCAACTCCACCCCCACTACCTCGGCGAGGCCTGCGCCATCGTTGGCGAGGGTCACGGTGATGATTTGAGCAGGCTGGCCAGGGATCAGCGAACTTGTTTCACTGGTGACGCTGGCGATGTTCACTCCGGAGTTCGCGCCGCCTGTGGGGCTCATGCGAGCGCAGGCTGGCATCAACGCTGAGGCAAGTAGGGGCAGGAGTAGAAGCAATCGGTCTCGCGCCATCAGGCCAAAATCTCCTCGAACTGAAGGGAAATAGACTCTGCAAATGATAGCAAGAAGCTCTGGAGTAGAGAAGCTGCCCTCGCCAGCCCAAAACTGTCGTGATAAAGAGCGGGGGCTTGGTGGTGGTGACGACTCTCGAAGAGGAAGGCATGCTGCTCTGTCTCGAAGTAAGACGTATCGCTCCTGCTGTGCCTTCCCCTGGGCTCGGTGAACAGACCTACCGCTTCCGTTTTTCGCGCGAAGAGGTGCTCATTGGTCGCAGTGAGGCCACGGATGTGCTGCTGCCCCACGAGGCTGTTTCACTGGTGCATGCGCGCTTGTTGTTGGAAAAGGGCCGCTGGATGCTGATGGACATGGGATCCACCAACGGCACCACCATGGATGGTGAACGGCTCGTGGCTGGTGAGCCATGTGTGCTTTATCCCGGCGCGCTGCTCAAAGTGGGGCCCTTTGCCATTGAAGTTCTTGCCCCCGACGCTGACCTCTTGGCGCCAGACGAAGAGGTGCAGACGGGTCAGCTGGCGCGGCAAATGGTGCGAGACCTCATGGGGGCGCTCGACAAGAGCAACCCCTTCTTCGAGGTGCTCTCCGGTCCAACGAAGGGGAGCCGTGCAGCTGTCCCTATGGAGGGTGGCACCATTGGTCGCGGCGCCGATTGCGTGCTCTCGTTGCCCGACAAGGACGCCAGTCGTCACCACGCGGGTGTACAACGCGTGGGTGGCACGGTGGAGATCTCCGACCTAGACAGCAAAAACGGCGTTGTCGTCGAAGGCGAGAAGATCGAGGTAGCCCGTGCGCTGAACCATGGCGAGGTGGTGCAGGTGGGCAGCACGAGGCTGCGCTTCGTCGACCCCGCGCAGGAGCTTCTCAGCGAGCTGCAGACACCCCACGCTGATGAGCCAGCTCAGGTCATGCCTCAAGACGATGAAGGCGACAAAGGCGCGGCCGTGGCGCCACTCGGGGGCAGTGACACACAGTCGGATTCTGTGCCCTCGGTGGTCTCAGGGTCGGTGGCGTCGCGCCAGGAAGACGTAGCCCCAGAGGAACCTCCAAGCACCAAGGCAAACCTCCTGGAGAAGTTGCTGCTCTTTGGCATCGGTGGGGTCCTGGTGCTCACAGCCGTGGCGGCTGTGATCGTGGTTCTGCTCTAGAGCACCGATCCCTGTTGATCCCGGCACGTTGACCTTGTCGACTGCCAACGTCTATAATTTACTCAATCCATGTTTTCTGGCTGAAGTGCGCTTCATGACGGTGTTTTTCAGTTGAGATTGAGGTGTCATCTGATAGTGAGTGTTTTCCAAAGGGTTAGCCTTTGCGGCCTGGTCGTCTTTCTGGCCTTCGGCTGTACCCGTGCTGGGATGACACAGAGCACGAAGACCCCCGACAGCGCCATCCCCGACAGCATCACCCCCGACAGCATCACCCCCGACAGCATCACCCCCGACAGCATCACCCCCAACAGCGTCACCCCCGACAGCGT
>JAFCZD010000924.1 GCA_019314525.1 Deltaproteobacteria bacterium | reverse complement strand
TCGCTGCTAGCGACCTCATCGGTGCCTACCCAGCCAATCGACACGGATCGGGTGACACGACTCAATGCGGCAAGGTCTTCAGTACTGATGAACAGGCGGCGGCGGCTATTGCGGTCAGCTATGAGAGCACAGAAGCGGACACCCTTCAAGTCGATCGGGTGCTCACCGTCACTGCAACTGTCGACGATCCGGTGATGGCGGTATCGCCCGATGAGATCCAGGCCCTCGGTCTCACCCCCCCTGTGCCCGATGAGGGAGGCCTTGTACGTCTTAACTGGTCGCGCTGGGTGCCACGGGTGATCTCGGATGAGATTGGCAAGAGCGATGCTTTTGACTTCGTTGCGGGAGTAACCGAGGAAGACTCGGAAGCGATCCGTGATGCATTCCGCCAAGGGCGGACCACTGAGGCTGAATTACGCAAGACCCTTGAAGAGGCGCGTGACGACGACGAGTGGCTCGAGCACGTTGCGTCGCTGTCGTTCGAGCCGAAGCGCGATTCATACAAGCGCGCCGCTGCAGTTGTGGGTCTTGGCGCCGAGGATCTGCGCGAATGTCTCCAACAGGTCCTAGCGGCCGAGGCGCGCCGCCGGACAGATGAGGGCTTCGAGTTCGAAGTCAACGGTCTGGAGGTCTACCGAATGCTTTCGGTCGTCAGGATCGTGACGAACAAGAGGCGGCAGATCAGCACCCGCGAGGCGCGGAAGCGCTATCCAGACGGCAACTGGGAAGCCGGGGACGAATTGATGCTCGGCGGCGAATCGCTAGAGATCGACGGAGACGAACCCGTTGCCGCGTCGTTGGTGCAGTTCCTCGGTCGGCATGCGCCGGAGTCGACGATCATCAAGGAGTTCGACTGCAACGACCTACACACACATCGCCAACTCAATCAGATGCCCGTGCGTCCGACTGCCGCCACCGGCGTGTTCGAAGCAGCGAACCTGCCGCGTCCCGAGCTTCGGGACCTGTTCACCGGCGGTGAAGCAGGCGTGGCTCGCTTCAGCGTGCCCGGCGAGGTTGCCCTCGACACCTGGTCTCGCCTGATCACGGTGGCCCCGCAGACGGGCCACTGGCCCGTGATTCTCGGCGCCTACGACGACTTGACCGACGCGGCAGAACTGTGGGACTACACGAGGGAGTTCGCACAGACAGCGGTCGATCACGCAGCGGGCGACGAGACTATGCCGCTCCGCTCAGATGTGTACCCGGCCAAGTGCGCCGAAGAAGTGCTCAGCATTGCTCGCGCACTAAGGGCCGAGCAATTCCTACAACGCCAGGATCACGCGCCCCCCACGGAGGACGCCGACGGAGACCCACTGCAGCGGTATGGTAGGCTGCTGAGCGTGCTGAAGATCGGCCCGCCATTCGGCACGCTCAATTCTGTCATCCATCTGGCACTAATTCCTGCCAAGGAAGCCTGGCAGGTGCCCGCGTATCTCCCATTCCCCGAATGCGGGGAGGACTATCCAGCCCAAGCGGAACTCGTCTCGATCTGCCGCCATTGGTACGAGAGCTACGGTGCAGTGGTCACCGCGATGACGACCGGCGCGGTAGTCGAGATGCGCGCGGGCCACAAGCCCCAGACCATGGAGGAAGCTCTGAACCTCGCCGAGGAGCACTACCACTTCTGCGACAGAGGACTGTGGGACTACGAGGTGAGCCTTGAGCAGTACGCCAAGCACCTGATGCGGTCCGAGTATTGGTACTTCTGGTGGGACTGAGACCGGGTGCGCCGACCGTGGACAGCGACGCGATACTGAGCCAGTTGAGGTCGGGCGCCGATGAGGCCATTGAGGGCGCAATCCGTTACTTGGAACAACATGAGGCCGCCGAGCCACAGGTTCGCGCAGAAGTCGCCCGCCTGTATCTCGGTTCGCCGTCGATGCGCCGTATCCACTCGGTTAACCCATGTCGCAAGAAGGTTTGCGGTCTGACAGCATGCGGCGCAGGAGGTGCACATGCGACGCGATACAGACAAGCGACTGCGAGCAGTGGCTAAGAAGTATCCGATCGGGCAACCCATCCCAGAGGTGGTTGACAACACGGAATGGCGTTGGCGAAGAAGGCTACTTTTTGGTGGTGTCAGCGTCCCGGCGTGCGGCGTAGGCGTCGGGCAGCAGCTCGGCGATGCGGCTGTGGGGCCAGTTGGCGGCGAGCTTTTCGAACACATCGATGAGATAGGCGTAGCCATCGACATGATGGAGAGCACAGGTGCGTAGGATGCTGTAGAGCACGGCGGCGCGCTCAGCGCCGCTGTCAGA
>JAFCZD010000281.1 GCA_019314525.1 Deltaproteobacteria bacterium | reverse complement strand
TGGGCGAGGCGCTCTCTCGTGAGGAGTCCGAGCTGCACGAGCAATCCGCAGCACTCTATCAGCGGCGCCTCGAGCTCGGTGTGGCGCGCGAGCAGGCGCGCAAAGATCTGCCCCTTTGCACCTACACAGAGGCCTATTGGAAGGTCGACCTGCATAACTTGCTGCACTTTTTGGCGCTGCGCATGGACTCCCATGCGCAGGAGGAGATCCGCGCCTTCGCCACCATCATCGGCGAAAAGATCGTCGCCCCCTGGGTGCCCTTTACCTGGGAAGCTTTCGTGGATTACCGCCTGAAATCCAAAGCGCTGACACGCCTCGACTCAGAGGTGATCCAGGCCCTCAACAGCGGAGGCAAAGAGGCGGCCACCGCGGCGGCTCGCGACCTCGGCATCTTGGCGGAGGGCAGCAAGGGCCTCAAGCGCAACCGCGAGCGGGACGAGCTGGAGGCCAAGCTGGAGTGGTTAGGGCTCGAGGTCCCGTGGAAGGGGTAGGTCGTTCAGCCAGGCTCTACTTCACGCGGCAAAACGAGTGAAGGAAGGCATCTCGACACAGGCCACAGGTTTCTTTTTTGCCCTTGAAGGTGGCCTTGCTGATCTTCTTGTCTGCTGTGAGCGTAATCTTCAGGGTGCACATTTCTCCCACCACCGAGGGGGAGATGGTTTTCTTCTCGCACAAATACTTCTGTTCACTGCCCTGTGACCCCTGCGGTCTTATCTGGACCTTGGTGCTCGCGCTGCCGGGGGCGACGAAGGAGTTGGCCTGGAGCTGTTTCCCGATCAGGGACTGGCTCAAGGGTGGGGTTGCGCTGCAGGCACAAAGCAACAGGGGTGCGCACAAGAGGGAGAGGGTGATGCCTTTGATGACGCTCTTCATGGGGGAAGTATGACGCCTCCCCATGAGCAAAGCATCACTTCATGTAGGGATAGCGATAGTCCGTGGCGGGCACGAAGGTCTCTTTGACGGTGCGTGGTGAGACCCAGCGCAGCAGGTTGAGCACGCTGCCAGCCTTGTCGTTGGTGCCGGATGCACGTCCGCCGCCGAAGGGTTGTTGCCCGACCACGGCGCCTGTGGGCTTGTCGTTGATGTAGAAGTTTCCGGCGGTGTGGCGCAGGGCCTGGGCGGCGTGCTCCACGACGACGCGGTCTTGAGCGAAGATCGCCCCCGTGAGGGCGTAGGGGGAGCCCTCGTCACAGAGGCGCAGGGCGTCGTCGAAGTGGCCGTCTGCGTAGGGGTAGAGCGTCACCACGGGGCCAAAAATCTCTTCGCGCATGAGCTTGAAGTCGGGCGTCTTCGCTTGCACGACAGTGGGGCGGATGAACCAGCCGCGGCTGTCGTCGCATTCGCCGCCGACGACAATATCCCCATCGTTGGATTGCTTGGCGTAGTCGATGTAGCCCTTGATGGACTCAAAGGCGGCCTTGTCGATGACAGCACCCATGAAGTTTGAAAAGTCGGCGGGGTCGCCCATCTTGATGGCGCGCGTCTGTTCTGCCAGGCGCCCCTTGATGCGCTTGTAGAAGCTCTCCGAGAGGAAGACGCGCGAGGCAGCGGAGCACTTCTGGCCCTGAAACTCGAAGGAGCCGCGGATGATCGCGGTGGTGACAGCGTCTTCGTCGGCGGAGTCGTGAACGACGATGAAGTCTTTGCCGCCCGTTTCACCGACGATGCGTGGATAGGTGGCGTAGTCAGCGATGTTTTCACCGATGGTGCGCCACATGCGCTGAAAGACGGCAGTGCTGCCCGTGAAGTGCACGCCCGCCAGGCCAGGCTGTTTGAGCACGGGATCGCCCACCTGCGCTCCACGCCCAGGCAGGAAGTTGACCACGCCATCGGGCAGGCCAGCGGCCTTGAAGAGCTGCATCAGCTGGTAGCCAGCATGGACCTGGGTGGAGGCTGGCTTCCACAGGATAACATTACCCATGAGCGCAGGCGCCGAGGGCAGGTTTCCTGCGATGGCCGTGAAGTTGAAGGGCGTGATGGCGAAGACGAAACCCTCGAGGGGGCGGTGGTCCACGTAGTTCCACATGCCTCGCGAGGAGCTCGGCTGTTCACCCATCAGCTGCTCGCCATAATGGGCGTTGAAGCGCAGAAAATCGATGAGCTCACAAGCGGCATCGATCTCCGCTTGGTGACACGTCTTGCTCTGGCCGATGATCGTCGAGGCGTTGAGGCGCGCGCGCCAGGGGCCAGCCAAGAGGTCGGCCGCCTTGAGGAAGACAGAGGCCCGCGCGTGGTAGGGCATCTCGGACCAGATCTTCCATGCCTTGCGCGCCGCCACCGCAGCTTGCTCGACGTGTTCGGGGCTGGCCATATGCACCTTGGCGATGACGTGTTTGTTATCCTGCGGGCTGGTCAGGTCATAGGTGTTGCCCGTGCGGATCTCCTTGCCGCCGATAATCACTGGGACCTCGAGGGGCGCATCCCATTGTGTCTTCAGCGCTTCCTGCAGCTCGGCGCGGGGCGCGGAGCCCGGCTCGTAGTCGAAGATCGGCTCGTTGATAGGGGTAGGAACCTTGAGCTTGGCGTTGATCATGACAGAGACCTCCATGGGACGGCATCCCTCCTCCACGGAGGGGATAAGATCGCGTAGCACGGAGTTTTCAGCGGAGTCAACGCCTGCGAGGCTCTCTTAAAACATTGTAAAAAAGGATGTGTATTCAGCGGGATAGCGGCGTTGTTCGAGGCGGGAGGATGGCACGTTTTGGCGCTCTGCGTCGGAAGCATTGCTGGGACAGGTGTCTAGCCGCCAATCGAGGTGATTTTGCGCATCATGCGACGCAACCAGCCTCCCGTATAGGCGGCCTGCACCACCCGTAGAATGTCCTCCGGCGGGAGATCGGTGCCCCCCTCCCGTGGTGAACCTCCAATCTCTGCCGAGCCGCCCCATTTATGATCAGGGTTGGCTTGGGTCGCAGGGTCACGCTTGTTGAGCTGCTCGTAGACGGCCTCGAGGTTCTTGGGGAGGAAGGGATCGGTTTGGCGGAGGGTGACGGTTTTTGGGCTCTGCTCGAGCACGATCACCGCCAGATTCTTCTCATACCGCTTCTTGAGGTGCGTCTCTACCGCGTAGATACCCTGCTGTGAGCGACAAAGTACCGCGAGGCGCTCCCCAGCGAGGGGGACCTGGGCTATCTCGGAGATCTCTTGGAGGTCACTAAGGTAGCGCGCAGGGTAGAGTTGCTCGTCGAGGCGCCCCAGCAAGTCATGGGTGTAGTCGAGCAGGTCGATCTCTTGCCAGCGATGCTCAGCCTTGATGCGGCGCTCCTCGCCCATCAGGATGTCGATGCGAGCTTTCTGCCGCTCGTAATCGCCGGCGGGTAGGCCTGCCAAGAGGCTGCGGTCGAGGCCGTGGGCGTCGATCACCCCTTCGACGCGCACGAAGGGCATCACCGCGCGGAAGAGCGCCGGGTCGTGACGCAGCTCTACATGATTGAGCAGGAGCCAGGCAGCCAGCACGGCGTCGAGGTCGGGATCGTTGATATGAAGCTTCCACTCACCCGTCTCCAAGGGCAGCCCTTGCAGCAACATCACCGCGGCCTGTTCGCATGTGGCGAGAGTGAAAGGGCGTACGCAGCCTGCGTGGTGATCGAGGGAGTATTGCCGTGCCTCGTTATCTAGGAAGGGGGCGCCAGAAAAGACACCATCGAGGAAGACCGTCTGCCGTGGATATTTCTTTCGCCCCAGCTCTTCCACCACCAGACCACGTTCGATCTGGAGGTGGACATGGGGCACATCCGCGCAAACGAGATAGTCGCTCATCTCGGTGGAGACCCGTCGATAGCGTGAAGGACGCACGCCTGCCGGGGGTGTGGTCTCTGTACCCTCTTCGATCACTGGGGCGTTATGCTCCGCCGACCCCGTGGTCGCTCGTCGCTCGAGGGTGTCCTCGCCAGTTACGCTTTGCTCTTCGGCCATGGTGCTCGCGACGCGCGGCTACCCCTCCGGCCCACACGCGTTATCGACCAGTATCCCACGATTGTTTTTCAAATGCGACCCTGAGGAGGGTCGAAGAAGTCCTATTTGACCAATGCACGGAGCAGGGCAGGGGGCATGCCCGGCTCGGGCGCGTCCCCATTGAAGGCGTCATCGAAGGAGGCGTCTACGGGGAGGCGGAAGAGCCGACGGAAGAGCCGATCCATGGTGTCTGGCATGTATTTGACCCAGATCTTGATCGGGACGTCGTCAACCTCGCCGCCCTGTGGAGAGAGGCAGAGGGATAGGATGTAGTCCATCAGGTAAAGCACATTCACCGCAAGGTGCGCCTTGTACTCGTCGCTGCTGCGCTGGTCGAAGATGCGGTCCTCGTGCATGCTGCGGCCGACCTCTGACTCGAGAAACTCCTGGTAGCTGGAGACGATAATCTCGAGGAGCACGTGATCTTCGGCGGTGTCCAGGAAGTGGTTATAACGTTCATGAACTGTCGCGGGATCAATACCACGATAGGCGAGCACCTTCATCGCCGCGGCATTGGGCGGGCGCTTGCGCAGCAGGTCGCGTGGGATTGTGTAAGCGACGCGCAAGTTGATGGCGTTGTAGCGACCCGAATGCTGTTCGACTTCGAGCAGGTTGCACGTGGGCGAGCGGTGCAGGCTATCTATCAGCCGCTCGTATTGGTCGGCCTCTGTGATGATTTTGATGCCTACAGCATCAGGGATGGAGAGGATCGGGAACTCAGCTTGGATTGAGCCCTGGCGGATCATGCGCAGCAGACGACGCTCTGCGTGGGCAAACTCTGCGACCTGTTCCTCTTTGGGCGTGATCAGCTGGTCTTTGGGGATGCCCAGTCGGCGTGCTCGCTCTTCAGCGAGGGCATCTGCGTTGGCACGGATGCGCTCCACAAGGTAGTCAACGATGCGCCGGCTTCCTTTTTCTGCAATACGTCGGAAGCGCTTGAGGCGGGTCGACCCCACATAAGTGGGCGCTTGCCCGTTTTTACCCTCAAGGTAGTAGGCGCGCCCATCATAGGGAGTGTCCCGGTAGTAGTCTTCGGGGAACTCCTTGTAGTTGCGGAAAATTTGCTCAATGCGCTCATTGCGATAACGGGGCTCTGAGCTCGTGACGAAGTCCTTGAGCTCACCCTTTGTTTTGCACAAGAGGCTGCGAGGGGTGTCCCCATAAACATCGCGCAGCAAAGTGGTCGCCAGGTCGTCAGCCCAAATGCGCGCAATGTAGGAGTTGAAGTTGATGATCTCCTTGAGCGTTTGCACATCGTTTGGCAAGGGCTGATTGACAACCCAGCGCGAGACGACCTCGGCGAACTGCACCCGATGCGCGAAACTTTCAAGGTATAGCATGTAGGCTCTTGGTACCATTTTGTTGGCAGCCTGTCGACCCTGGGGAGTAATTGCTGCGTGGGATTGACCCCATCGCTGTGCTAGCTTTCTTCAGGTGATGTCGATAGTTTTCAGTCATTCTTTGTGGTGTGTGCTCCTCCTCTCCTTCATCGGGTGCTCAGGCGGGGCGCCGACAACCTCCGATGCCCTCCTTGGGGACAGCACGGTTGATGCGGGTCTGGACCTTGCGGGTCTGGACCTTGCGGGTCTGGACCTTGCCGGAGTGGATACCGGGCCCGATGCGGCGCCCGATGCGGCGCCCGATGCAGCGCCCGACGTGGCCAATGGCAGGGACGTTGGTGTAGCCGATGGGCTCCAAGTCGATGGGCCGGGGGATCTGAGCAACGATGCTGTAGCGGATCTTTTCCCTTCCAATAAGGCGATCTACGGTCAGGTGCGGCTCACTGAAGAGCCAGGGCTCGATGGTCACGGTACGCTCTATGTGAGCCTCTATTCAGCGCTGCTTCCACCGCCCTTTTCTCCTCCCCTCGACACGGTTTCTATGGCAGGGGTGGATCTCTCAGACCCACAATTGAGGGTGCCTTATGCCTTCACCGTGCGGCCTGGGCCTGGCGTCTACCTGCTCTATGCGTTTCTGGATGACAACGAAAACGCCGCCAACACCCTCTTCTTTCTCATCCCCGACGCGGGGGATACCGGAATGACCCAGGGGGTCTTCATCAATGTCCCCGCCGACTCAGCCGACCCTATCGAGCAGAATGTGGACCTTGATCTCGTGATCGGGGGGCCCTTGCCCATTCCAGACGCGGGCATGGGCGATGCCACCTATCAGGGCGCGTTGCGTGGACGTGTGAGCGCGAGCGTGCAGCCGGTGGGCGACGGTGTGGGCACGGTGTGGGTGCGGCTTTCGCCCCAACAGCCCCCCGCCCCTTACATCGGTTTGGCCGCCAGCGCCGCCAGCCTGCTCTCGCCTTATGACAACGTGCATTATTTCATCGGGCTGATCGACCCTGGCACCTATTACCTCGAGGTTTTTCTGGACGACAACGCCAACGCGGCCCTCGTAGACCCTGTGGCTGACACGGGGGATTTGGTTCACACAGGGCTGATCCCCATTCGCATCGAGGCTGGGCTGACGGCTGAGATCGATGTGCAGCTCGACGCTCTCAAAGAATGACGCTACGCGGACCTCATATCTCGTACGAACCCGTCGCCGCCCTCAAGCGGTACAAGCTCGTGGCCTTCGACGTCGACGGTACGTTGGTCGGGAATCGTAGCCAGAAGGTGGTTTGGGAGCTTTTCAACCGCCACTTCTGCGACAACGAAGCGATCAACCAGACACGTCTAAAGGCCTATCTTGCCCAGGAGATCACCTACGCGCGCTGGGTCGAGCTGGATGTCAGCGATTGGATCGCGGTGGGCGCCACACGCTCTGAGATGGAGCGAGTCATTCGCCAGCACCTCTATTTGATGCCTGGCGCCAAGGAGACCGTGGAGCGCCTGAGGGGAGCCGGATATCGGCTGGCGGTGATCAGCGGCACCCTCGACCTCACCCTTTCGTTGCTCTTCCCCGAACACCCCTTTGAAGAGGTCTTCACCAATCGCTTATGCTTTGATGCTCAGGGGAGAGTCAGCGGGTGGGAGGCCACGCCCTTCGATATGGAGGGGAAGGCCGATGCGTTGGTGGAGATCGCCGCCCGGATGAAGATTGACCTGGATGCCACGGTCTTCGTCGGGGACCATATCAACGACACCCACGTGATGCGACGGGCGGGCCTCGCCATCGCCTTCCAGCCAAAGAGAGATGAAGTACGAGAGGTCGCCGATCATGAGGTCGACGATCTACGCGAAGTCGCCCGGTTGCTGATCGATGAGCTGGGAAGCGAGCGCTGACCCTAGCGAGCTCTTAAGCAGGACTGAGCTTGGTTTAGCTCTTGCTTGCGATGAGAGCCAGCACCATGACCACAATGACCACCCCAAAGCCAACGACGGGGAGCAGCCAAGGGCGGCTGCCT
>JAFCZD010000923.1 GCA_019314525.1 Deltaproteobacteria bacterium | reverse complement strand
CGCGCTGCATAGGCAAGTTAAGCTCAAGCAGGCTGGCGTGGATCAACTCCACCACCTGTAACGACACGTTCGCGGCGGGGGTGGCGGCGGCGCCCTTCTTCAGGAGCGCCTGACGAAAGAGCATCTTGCCCGTCACTGCATCGTAGAGCCAAAGCGTAACGCGCTGCTCCTTGGCCTGACGCTCAACGCGCACCGCCGCCACAGCACGATGAGTGACAGCCTGCGCGCCGAGTTCGGCCAGACGACCATGCAATGAGTGCGCCTTGGCCTCCACGGGCACCACCTCGAGCCCTAGGGCGCCAAGCTCCGCCCTGAGCCTCTTGGCGAGGCCTGGGAGCTCCTGCGCCGCTGAGCCGATGAGTACCACCTTGGGCTCAATGCGGCTGCGACCCATGACGAAGCGCTCAGGCATCGTCAGGGGCGCCATCTGGTCTTGGGTAGGCTGTGATTCTGGTGACTCTGGTTGTGCGAGCGCAGGAAGAGCCAGCATCAGAGAGAGCGCGAAGGAGAGAATCGACGGTCTGGACAATGAACACCTCAACGAGAGACAAGCGCGCGCGCCGACGAAGCGTAAGCACCCCCAGGATGCAACCGAAGATAACGCTGCGCCACTTTGCGTGCCTCAGCCAGCTTGCCCGCTCGTTGGAGCGCCATCATCTGCCGCCCACGAGCATCAGCGACGAGGGCTCCCTTGGGAGCTTCACGCAGGTAGCGACCAAACCAAAGAGCCGCGCGTTTGTAGGCGCGATGTTGCTCATAGTGAAGGCGGCCAAGCCGAAAGGCAGCGCGGCGGCCCTGTATGGTGCTCTTGAAGCGCCGACGCAAGGCGCCGTAGGCGCGCTCGGCCAGCGCGCGGTCACCTCCAAGGCGTCCTGTATCAGCCAGGAGCATCAGGCCAGCCGCGTTGAGGCGCGATAGGAGACGGCTGACGCCCACTTGGCGCGCCTCACGGACCGCTTTTCGGTAGTCCCCTGCGCGAGCGAAAGTGCGCCAACGCATGGAAAGTGGCCGGCTCGTCCGCCGCGGCGGTCCAGCACCAAGGTCTGGAGCCTCCCTTGGGGTGGCATCTGCCATGACAGCCGCGTCGGCACTAGGTAGAGAGGCTGGCGCATCCACGGGCGTGATGCTCACTCTTTGGTCGGCCAAAGTTGCGTTCAAGCGCTGCCCAGCCCGCACCATCATGCCATTGTCCCCGAGGTGATCACCGCGCACACGGACCGCGCCCTTGCCTACTTTGACCGCCAGCGCTCCCCCCTGTGCCTCCCAATCAATCGAAAGCTGGGTTCCCACTACCTCCACCTCGTAGGGCCCTGCACGAAAGAGCCAGCGGTGAGCCTTCCGCGGTTCTATGTAGGCTCGTAGCCTGCCCGCTTCTAGGGCGACCCGAATAGATGTCTTGTCGAGGTGGCTGATGCGAACGTGGCTCCCTCCTTCGAGGGTCAGCGCGCTGCCGTCGGTGCTCTTGAGGACGATCGCCTCGCCTTTGGGGCTCAACCATTCACCGAGGGCGACGACCTCCCCACCCACGCGGCGTAGCTCGAGATCTGGGCTCTTTGTGGGCAGCAAAATCCAGGTCAGGCCCAGGCCCAAGAGCAGCGCCAATGAGGCGGTGCCCACGGCAATCCTCTGGCGCCGGCGACGCCGATAGTCGCGCTCCATACGATGAAGGAGGTTGCTTTGCTCTACGCTCGCGGGTGCCTGCGGTGCTGGCCCCAGAGCATCGGCAATGTCCTTGCCAAACTCCTCAAAGGGATTGTGCGTGCTCATGATGATTCCCCCCAACGTTCACTTTGAGCGAGACGCTCGCTGAGGCGTGGGTCACGCCTGGCGATCTTGGCGAAGTGCTCTTCTGCCCGCTTGATTCGCCGCTTGGCGGTGGCGAGGGAACACCCGCAAAGTTCGGCAACCTCCACCAACGAGTGACCTTCGATATAGCGCAGGGAAAACGCCAGCCGCTCGTTGACGGGCAAGCGCTCTAGAGCTTTGAAGGTACGCGTCACGAGATAGCGCCCCTCATGGTCATCACAGCCGACAGGCTCTGGCGGCTCTCCCCAGAAGCTGAAACGCCGCCGCACGGCTCGCTTGCGCAGCTCGCTGCGGACTGTGTTCACCGTGACTGAGAGCACCCAGGCTCGCAGCGCGCTGCCCTCTTTGTGACGCGCCGCACGCTGACGAGGATCTTGACAAAGACCTCGTTTGCCAAGTCTTCGTGTTCTGAGTCAGCACCTAAGAGGCGCCATATCATTCGGGAAACATCGGAAGAAAAGCGCTCATAGAGCAGCCCCGCGGCGGCCTCGCCCCCATCGCGAAGACGCTCGAGGAGCGCTTGGTCGTCACCCTTCCAGGGCAACGAGGCCACCGGCGACACTCCTGCCGAACTCTCCTTCTGCCTCATGCTCACGGCTCTCACACTCTATGGGTCGTTCAGTGGGGCTGACTCGGCTCAAAAGATTTGAGATTATCACATCCTCAGAGTCTTTTTTGCGAAGTGATGAGATTGACACTTTCTGACTCTTTCTACGGAGTCATCAGCAAAAAGCGAGCGGTTCAGGAGATGAATTGAGCGCTGTTGCGTCTGAAGTCACAGACCGATGTTCAAAACGGGGAAGAAATCGTGGAGTGGATGAACTTGTCCAAGGGCCTGCAGATCGAG
>JAFCZD010000280.1 GCA_019314525.1 Deltaproteobacteria bacterium | reverse complement strand
GTCTCGAGCCAAGCCACCCATTCTCTGCGTGGCGTGTGGGGCAGCGGCGCAGATGTCTGGGCCGTGGGTTACGGGGGCACCATCGTGAGGTATCTCCCCTGACCACAACCAAGCAGCTCACCCCATCACGTCATTCTGAGGGTGGATGAGGCTAGCCCCCGATGCCCCCAATTGCATTCAATGCGTGAGATCGCGGCCGCCACGTCGTCGACGGTGATGTAGTGCCGAGGTTCTTGGCGAGGCTGGCGCTAGCGTCCACATCATCGACCGCCGTGTAGGACAAGCCTAGAACGGATAGAAGGCGAGTCAAACGTGGAGTGATGATAGCCTGACGGCAGCGCAGGGTCGTCAGACCTTACTCGTGAAAGTCAGCCTCGTAGCAAAACTCGATGTGTCGCACTTCATCGCTGGTCAACTGCGCAAACTCTCGTGTTCGTGCTCTCTTCGAGAGGGTGCCGCCATGTTGTTGCAAGAAACGAAAGAGCAGGTTCATCGTTGGCGCTGGCATGTCAACGACATCCTGAACATGGTTGACGAAGCGGTCGTATCGCTGAAGAAAGCTCGCCTCTTTTTCGAGGTCGTTCTCAACGCTCTCCTTGACGCAGCCATAGAGCAGCTCGACGTGGGGAGTGGCGTCAAAAAAGCGGTAGAGGTCAGCCGTGTCGTTGAGCACCCGGGCGTTCCCCGTGGGCGTGGGCTCCCACTCGATGAGCGGCAATCGCGGGTGAGAGACACTCTGGAGCACTCTACGGTAGGTGTCGATTTCACGGAGGATGGCGCTACTAATGGGGAATACGATCCCTGGGGGGTTGAACCCGCCGCGCATGAGCACATGGTGGATGAGGTAGCGATGGATTCGACCGTTGCCATCAAAGAAGGGGTGGATGTAGACGAAGCCAAACGCGATCGCTGCGGCGGCTACCACGACGTCAAAACCATCAGTGCTGCGATGATCGTAGGCGACTAGGCCCTGCAAAAGTGCCTCAAGGTCTTCGGGGTGGGCAGAGAGATGTTCAGGGAGAGGGGCACCACTTTCTCGGTCATGCTCCCCAACGAAGCCGCCTTCGTCGCGTAAGCCAAGCCTCACGAAGCGCGCGTCTCCGATCACGATGTGCTGAAGTCTCATCAGCTCCGCGAGATCTATGGGAGCTTTCCCCGCCTGCCCGATGGCACGGCCCCACCTTTCGATACGAGTGTGCGTGGGAGATTCGCCTTCGATGACATGGCTCGAACGAGAGTCCTGCAGCAGCAAGAATGCGGCGGCTCGTGAGAGCACGTCCGCAGGGATGCGCCCAGCAATGTCTCGCGCATGGGTGGCGAGGTCCAAGGCCATGAAACCCTCGAGCGCTGCTGTGCGAAAGGTGAGCGGGCAAAACGCTGGCGTACCGGGAAGGTTGTTGCGCACACGATGTCGGGTTGAGCGATCGCCAGCTGTGAGCGCAACTTGCAGCTTGGGGTTGACGATATCAACGTAGTTGCCGCTGCTGGTATCAGCCAGGTCGAGGCGAGAGCCCATGAGCCACTCGTAGAGAAACCAGATGCGACGAGAATAGCTCGAATCGTAACAACATGTGCCTGAAGAATCCTTCGAGAGCCCTGAGACTGTGAAAAGGAGTTCAATGTCGTGAATGTTAATTAGAACGGGGGTGATGTTGTGAATATGAATTATTGAGCGCCTCCACCCACACACCAAGCTGCGCAAGCCGTGGCACTGCCGCGTAAACGCGCTTTCAGGCTCTTCTTGCGGCTGTTTCGGCCGATGATTACAAGAACGTCCACCCCAGAACGGCGCTGAGCTTGATCCGGCTTAGATACTGAACGCGGTCACCAAAGTCGGCGCTCTTTGGGCTGTAATAGAGTGTTGATTGCAATGCCACGGAGAACCCGCGCCAGAAGTCGACACCAACACCCACCGAAGGGCGCACGCAGAACAACGCAAACGTGCCCTCGACATCCAGCACCTCCTTGCCTTCTTGATGAAAGAAGAAGACACCCGGTGCCGCGTCCAACAAGAGCGTCGTACCCAAGCCCAGGCCCAACTCAACCCATACGCGCGGGGATGCATAAACACGCCCAGCCACGCCACCCGCCACGCTGAAGAAACCCGCGTAGCCCCCGTCGGCTGAGGCAAAGGCAAGCTCACCAAAGACACGCAGCCCAATCCGGTGGCTGCGCCAGACATACCCGCCCGCCGCGGACACATCCAAACCCCAACCGGCTTCCTCGGCGATGCCGTAGCTGCGGCTCGATGGGCCCACACCGACCTCGAGGAAGAACCCTTGTCTTCTGTTTCTTTCGGTTCGCGACTTTGCCAACGGAGGGGGCATCTGTGCGGCCTGCTCTCGCGTCAACACGAAGCTCCGTCGCTGCTCCTCGCCAAACTCAGCCTGCACCACCCAGAGCGCCGGATGGTAACCCACAGCCCGCAACTCAACGCGGTGCTGCCCACCCTTGACGACCAAGCGCAACGACGTCTTGGCGACCATCCTCCCAGCCATGGTTCCATTGAGAAGTACCTGAGCACCTGGGGTTCCGCTAATAGTCAACACACAGGGTGGTTCTTCACGCAGCTTGCGATCATAGCGCTCTAAGAGCAGCTTGCGCTTGTCCAAATCAGCAAAGGTGGTGGCGTAGTCAGAGTAGATCGCGAACGACCGCCGCAGCTTGCCCAAACGGCGATAGGACGCCGCGATGTAGTAGAGGTTATTGGGGTGGCGATGAAGTCGATGAGCCTGCTCGAGCGTACGGATAGCTTGGGCGTACTGGCCCGCCTGAAAGCTGCGTCGTCCCTGCTTGAAGAGCGACAAGCTCTTCACTTTCATCGCGGAGGCTGCTTGATGGCCGCCCTTGGCCTGCAGCGCTGACGAAAACAACATCAGCAGCAAAAAAACGGCAAGGGCTTCGCTTCGCGACTTACCCCGCGAACATCTAGAGATCATCCACTGGCTCCGGGCCCCAGCCCTCTTCGCGTTTGGGGCGTTCTTTCTTCTTCGCAGGGGCCGGGGCGCGCTCCCGTACGGGCCGGCGAGTTCTCGGGCTCGCTTTCGCGTTTGGGCTCGCTTTCGCCTTTGGACGCGCCTTCGCCTTTGGGCTGGCTTTCGCCTTTGCCGTTATTCTTACCCCTGCATCTGCTTTCACGGTTGACCTTGTCCGCGCCGAAGAAGACGCGTCCACCCTGCCCGCTTGCTCTGTAGACCTCTCGCCACGCTGGACCCACCACAACGCGAAGCCACCCAGCAAGACACCCAGCAAGACACCCACGAGCGTTAGCACAGAAACCCACACACCCACCCGAGAACGCCCCGCGAGGGAGGCAGAAGCCTGGCCCTCTCCTGCGATGGGCGCCGCCGCTTCCAGCGGCCGGGTGGGACGCGCAACAGGCCCAGAGGCTGGACCCGCGGCAGAGTTGATAGCTTGCAGCCTCTGCTGCACCTCGCTCATGCTGGCAGGCCGCGCATCGGCATCCTTCGCCATCATGCGCCCAAGCAAACCCTCGAGCACCTCAGGTGCAGCGGGGAGCAAGTCTCGCAGCGGACGTGGGGCTGAGCCAACGTTGAGTTCGAGATACTCCAGTTCATTGTCTGCGACGATGGGCGGCTTACCACTCAGGCATTCATAGAGGATCACGCCGAGCCCGAAGACATCGACCCGCCCATCCAGGTCACCCCGCAGGATTTGTTCGGGGGCCATGTAGCGGGGCGTACCGATGAGCGTGCGCGTACCACTGCCCTCGCCGAGCCGGGCGTTGCCAAAGTCGATGATCTTGATGAAGTCTCCCTCGGGCACGGGCAAGAGCAGCAGATTAGCAGGCTTGAGATCGCGGTGAATCACGCCGGAAGCGTGACACTCAGCCATGGCACCGCTGATCTGTACCCCGAGACGTAACGCCCGAGCCACCGGCAGCGGTCCATCACGCACCACGTCCGCCAACGATCTGCCCTCGAGACATTCCATCACCATGAATGGGATACCCTGCTCGTCGAAGTCGAGGTCGAAGACCTTGACCACGTGGGGGCTGCTCAACGAGCGTGCAGCGCGCGCCTCATTGATGAAGCGCTGACGATCCACGGCGTTCTCGGCCAGGTCTGGCCGCATGAACTTGAGAACCACGTCCCCCAGATCGTGCCCGCCTTGGCGGTGACGGGCCCTAACAACCACCCCGAAGCCCCCCCTTCCCAGACGTTCGACAACCTCGTACTTGCCCGCAAAGGTACGGCCCAGGTAGGCGTCGCATGGCCACCCCACCTCAGGCCGGCCAAAGGCACAGCCACGACAGGTTGGCTGACCGACTTCCACCAGGGCGAGACAGTTCGGACAGAAGAGGCGTTGGGTGCGTTCGGCTGGATCGGCTGGGTCCTCTATGGGTGTTGTTGGTTTCACCTGGCCGCTCCCCTCGCCTCGCCTCGACCGCTAGCGGAAGTCCTCGGCCACGAGACCATGGACTTTGAGCAACTCGTAGACCCTTCCCCGTCGCATCCCTAGCTCTGCTGCTGCCCGCGAGACATTACCACCTGCAGTGGTGAGCGCCCGACGCAAGCGCATGATCTCTTCGTCTTCTCCCTCACCCTGTGCCCCAGCGAGAGAGATCGCAGGCAGATGTTCCACTTGAAGGCAGGTCTGTTGTTCCATTGTCGCCTGCACCAACGCCTCGCGCAACATACGCTCCAGCTCGCGCACATTGCCTTTCCAGGCCCCCAGCAACAAACGCTCCACGAAGGCAGCCGACATACAAACCGCAGGGGCAGACTGAAAGCTTGCCTGATGGTGTGCAAGAAAACGCTCGGCAAAGATCACGATATCGTCGCGACGGGCACGCAGCGGTGGGATCTGTACCTGCGCACCACAGAGACGGTGGTAAAGATCTGCCCGAAAGCGTTCGCACTCGACCTCTTGGGCCAGGTCACGGTTGGTGGCAGCGGCCAAACGCAGATCGACATGTTGCAGCTGGTTGCTGCCCACCTGGCGCACCTCACGCAACTCTACCGCGCGCAACAACTTGGGTTGCAGCGAAAGTGGCAGCTCGCCAATTTCGTCGAGGAAGAGCGTGCCACCCCGCGCCGCCTGCATCAGACCCGACCGATTTGCCACGGCGCCGGTAAACGCGCCCTTCGTCGCGCCAAAGAGTTCGGCCTCGAAGAGCGCCTCGGGAACCGCTGCGCAGTTGAGGGGAACGTAGTCGCCCTTGCAGCCACTGCGGGTGTGCAGATAACGCGCCGCCACGTCTTTGCCAGTGCCGCTTTCGCCGCAGATCAACACCTCCACCGGCTGGGTTGCCAGCACGTCCAGACGCCGGCGCACCTGCTCCATCACTGGCCCGCCGAGGAGCGGCTCGACCAGCGCCGACTTGGGCCACCCCTTGTAGGCCGCCACGTCGGGCACCACCATCAGCACCGTGCTGCCGCAGCGGACCACGTCTCCTGGCACCACCTTCGCCTCACCGTGAAAGCGTGAGCCATTGAGCTGGGTTCCGTTGTGGCTGCCGAGATCTCGCAAGGTGATCTCACGTGGGCCAAAGGCGATGACCGCATGGCACCGGGAGAGGCTGGAGTCCTCGATGAAGACCTGCTGATCTGCCTGCCGCCCTATGGTGGTCTCGAGTTGTCCGACATGCACGCGGGCCAACTCGGCGCTACCCTCCTCGGCGAAGAGCACCAGCACCCCTGGACGAATCGCCTCACCACTCTTCAGCTTTGGGCGGTTTTCCTTGAGAGTCCGCGTATTTTGGTCACTCATCGTGGGCAACCTAGATGTTCGCAGCGTAAGTCGCAAACCGAAAAAAATAGAAGACAGGGGCAAAGAAATGCCCAAACCTACACTGCGAAGGTCTAGGGTGTCGAGCGTATGCGCTGCCAACCCCATTGCACCACAATCACCCTTCTGAGCCTTTTCAGCACTCAGCTGCTCTTCGGGGGGTGCGGCAAGGTGCTCTATGGCGACTTGGACGCAGGCCCCCTTGACCACAGCCCCTCTGATCAGCGGTGGGAGCAAGGCAACCCTGACCAGGGCGATGCAAGAGTCGACCAGCGCGATACAGCACCTGACGAGGGCGACTCGAGGCTCGACGCTCCACTGGCCTGTCCGCAATCAGGCGCTTGCCTGATCACGGTGGCTGGGTCGGGCGACGCTGGAGCGATGAACGGATTGGCGCTACAAGCCGAGTTCGATCAACCCATAGCGGTGGGCATGGGGGGCCAAGGTGAAGTGCTCGTGGTGGATTTCAGCAACCACCTGCTCCGCAAGATCAACAATGGCCAAGTCTCCACCCTTGCCGGAAGTGGATGGGGCGATGCCATCGGTCCGTTGTTAGAGGCGAAGTTTGCCTTCCCTGAAGACCTCTCCAGCGGGGGTGGCATGCTCTTCATTGCCAACACCCGCAACGACAGCATCCGACAGGTCTCCACCACGAACGTCCAGAATGTCGCAGGCAGCAGCAAGGGATTCGTCGAAGGCCCAGTAGCAGATGCACAGTTCAACCACCCTTGCGGCCTGACCCATGACAGCTCTGGGGTGATCTACGTCGCGGATCGCGGCAACAACGTTATCCGCCAGATCAAAGAGGGCGTCGTCAGCACACTGATTGGAGACAGCACGGAAGGCGACAAAAATGGCCCTGGAAGTTCAGCGCAGCTCAACGCCCCCTCCGCGGTGGCGGTGGATGACTCGGGCAAGCTCTATGTCGCTGACACGAACAACAACAAGATCAAGGTCTACGACCCGTCCTCAGGGTTGGTGAGCACTCTCGCAGGTGACGGCCACCATGGGTACCTCAATGGAGATCCGTTGTCTGCCCGCTTCGCCGAGCCTGAGAGCCTAGTGGTGACGCCTGACGGCGCTACCGTCTACGTCGCTGACACACACAACCATTGCATCCGCAAGATCGCAGCCGACCCAGTCGGTGAGGTGAGCACTGTGGCTGGCCAATGCACGAAGGCTGGCTTCGCAGACGGCGCCGCGACCACAGAAGCCCTGCTGAATTCGCCTCATGGCGTAACGCTCACCGATGCCCTGAACTCCACTGCCCTCACCATCGCCGATACCGACAACAACCGGGTACGAGAGCTGATCAACAAGTAGGTCCGGAGTTCAGCGAAGAAGACCTCTGCGAAGCGTCTGGCTGCGACAACATCCGCATCTAGTTTAGACATCACTGGGGGGTGAGGACCTCCCAGTGGAAGGTGAACCGGCCACCCCCAACCAAGCATTTCCCATCTCCACGTGACAAAAACGAGGCCAGTGGACGGAATGACGGGGAAATCATTGGCATAGGTAGTGCATCTGGTCACAGCGATGCACACCCCAACGAACGCAAGATGGCTCCTCTTTCTCGGCTTGAG
>JAFCZD010000279.1 GCA_019314525.1 Deltaproteobacteria bacterium | reverse complement strand
CTAAGTCCCGTCATGAGGTGCACCGCCCCCCTCCCATCCGTCATTCCCGCGAACGCGGGAATCTTGTGCACCGCCTCCCTCCCATCCGTCATTCCCGCGAACGCCTCATGATCCTACACAAGTTATTCTTGACATGAGTGTTCACATTTTTGCCTTTTCGTGATCTGTGTTGGTGATGAAAGACGCACCCCAACTCGAAACAGACGTCAGCCGTGAACTCATTGGCATTGCCAGCGATCCTCGGCTAGAGCGCAGGTCCCAGAAGATGCTTGAAGCATGGCAGAAGCGAAGCGACCTGGGTTGGGATTTCCGCAGGTTTTCAATTCGGACGCGGAGCTTGAGGCCGCCTACAGGTTCTTCAACAACCAAAGCCTCAGCTTTGAAGGGCTCCTCGCACCACACATAGAGAAAAGCCTTGAGCGGTGCCGCAACTTTGACGAGGTCCTGTGCATTCAGGACACCACGACGTTCGTGTTCTCCGGGGAGCGAGAGGGCCTTGGATACATCAACAGCAACAACCGTGGATTTCTCGGCCACTTATCTCTGGCTGTAACCCGATCTTGTGGCGAGCCAGCGATCCCCTTGGGTGTGGTTGACGCTCGGACATGGACACGTACAACGCCTCGGAAAAGCAAGGATATCCCGCAGCACAAGTTGCGGAGGTCTGGAGACTGCGAGTCGCTTCGATGGTTGGAAACAGTTCAGACATTGGAGGCACAATTTGGGGGCATCGCCTCCCCCATCCACGTCATGGACCGCGAGGGCGACATCTACGACAGTATTTCGACGATGGTTGTCGAAAAGTGGCGTTTCGTTGTGCGATGCAAGAGCAACCGGGTGGTCGAATCCGAAGACCCCGAATTTCATCTGCTCTTCGATGCGCTTGATGGGCTCTCTGTTCGCTGCCGCAACACCATCAGCGTTGCTCCACGAAAAGCCAGCAGTTTGCCAGACCAGAACAGGACGTATCCAGCCCGTAACGGTCGAGAGGCGGAGGTCTGCGTCACCGCGACGACGGTCACCGTCAAGCGCACACGGAACAGTTCCAAGGAATTCCCCGCTACGACAACGCTCAATGTGGTTCATGTTTTCGAGCGATGTCCGCCACCCAATCAAGCTCCCGTCGAGTGGATTCTGCTCACGAACGAGCCGATCTCCACCAACGAGGAAGTCCACTCCGTAGTCGAGTGCTACCGGCAGCGTTGGCTCATTGAAGAGCTCAACAAGGCCATCAAAACCGGGTGCGTTTTTGAGAAGCGGCAGCTCGAATCATATAGAGCGCTTCAACACGTTCTCGCGATGACGCTGCCGATTGCGTGGAGCATGCTTCTGCTCAGAACACAATCCCGTTCCAACCAGAACGTGCCGGCAAAAACCTTCATCGACCCACTGCGGCTGAAGGTAATCAGGGCCCACGCTGTGCGCTACAAACTTCCAGAAACGCCAACTCTGCGCGACGTTGCATACGCGATTGCAGGACTGGGAGGACACCTCAAGCGCAATGGGCCGCCCGGCTGGCAAACGCTTCGGCGGGGATATGAGAGACTACTCACCCTGGAAGAAGCGTGGGAAATGGCAAGCCAAACTTGTGATCAATCATGAGGCGTGCGCGGGGATGACGGGACACTTTCGCGACAGCCGCGAAGATGGGAATCTTCGCCAGACGCCAAACACCTGTGGCTTACCCACCATAGAGCTCAAAAACCTGCACCTGCTCGAAGCGCGCCGCACGATTGATGGTGCGCAGCCCAATGCTCCCAGGGCCAGCTGGGAGGAAGACGTGATAATCGAACGACGAGGTATTCCAAATCTCGAAGGTCGAGTGCCGCACCCGTTTATCGGCCGAATCCAAGAGGCCGCAGTGCACACGCTCTTTGCCATCTTCCGCGAAGGCCGTCGGCGTGTAGAAAAGCTGCAAACGATAGCGGTCTCCGTCGTTGGTTGAATAGGAAGGAGGTGGGTCGAGCCACCACGCCCCTGTGACGCCAGAGTTCGCCGGATCGGCGGTATTGTAGCCCCTTGAATCTCGGCGCAACTCAAGGCGCAGGTCGCTCACGTGGATGCCATTGACCTGCAGGTAATCAGCATGATGAAGGCCACAGAGCATATAGCGATAAGGGTCCGTCTGGTTCTTTTCAGGCCACACAAAATGCGAGAGCACGCTCACGTCCCAGGTGTCTGCGTTTGTGATGGGACCGAGCAGCACCGTCGCCTCGACGAGGTAGGACTTCCCCGGGAGCAAGCTCAGGCCCGTAGCGCCCGCATAGACCTCTGTATCGTCGTTGGTCAAGCAGGTCTGCTCGAACACGCTCTCTCCCAGCTCGAAGCAACCCGAAGGCGACCACTCTGTGCCGCGCACGGTGAAAGCCTCCCACCTCACCCCAGAGCTGCCGTCGAAGCGAATGTCAGCAGCCTGCACGTTGCACCGCGTCGGCTCGGGATCGCGATCCCCAAAGAGCAGGTCTCCGTCGTCACCGCCGCTGGTCGTGCCTGTGCAGTTCGCGCGCTGCTCTGGGGAGAGCCCGTCCGTGAAATGGATGTCTTCGGGAGGTGAGCCGCCGTCGATGCTCGTTCCCCCCTCGGGGATCGTCGCGTCTGCAGAGGGCGTGCCCATGTCCCCTGCTGGCGAAGCTGGGTCGTAGCCGGCTATCAGGTGGCAACCTCCCACGAGGAGCATCGCGGAGAGCGCCATGGGGAGTGAGCGAAGCATAGTTTTATGGTAACGCGCACTGGACCTCATTGGCGACCCTCTGATATTGCTTGCTGACAATTTCCATCGCCCAGGTATCTTGCGGCCAACGCCAGCTAACCTAAGGGTCCACCCATGCGACGCCCCTTACTCTTCATCTCGCTGCTCTGCTCGCTGCTCTGCTCGCCAACGAACGTCTTCGCGTCACCCGCGTCTGTGCCCACATCTGTGCCCACATCTGTGCCCACATCTGTGCCCACATCTGTGCCCACATCTGTGCCCGCCTCCAGACCTGCAACAAAGCCATCCACGAACACCGTGCGCGTGCCTCGCACCCAGGCGGTCCCGCGCATCGACGGGCACCTCGGCGACGTGGCCTGGCGTAACGCCGTGAAGCTCCCGGCCTTCATGGTGCGCAGCCCAACCCACGGCGGCACACCGCGACAGGCCACGGAGGTTTATCTGCTCTACCAGCCCGATGCGCTCTACCTTGGCATCCGCCTGCGCGACCGTGCGCCCAAGAAGATCGTCGCCGCCCTCGGCGCGCGCGACGCGCCTCCCAACTCCGACCGCATCACGCTCTACCTCGACCCGCTGCACACACGGCGCCGAGGCTATTACTTTGGCGTCACCGCCGCGGGGATCCAGTTCGATGGGCTCTTCTATGGTGAGCAAAACGATGTATCCACCTGGGACGCGCCCTGGAGTTCCGCCACCCGTCGCGACGCTCACGGCTGGACCGCCGAACTGCGCATCCCCCTGACGAGCCTCGGCTACCAGGACCGCCCCGTACAGCAGTGGGGCTTTTACATCGAACGCTACCTGCAGCGGCATCAAGAGCAGAGCGGCTGGCCGCTCTTGCCGCGCTTTGGCAGCACCTTCGCGCCTCACTTCGGCACCCTCGAAGGGCTCATGGACCTCAAGCGCCACCACCAGATCCGTGTGCAGCCCTACTCCGCGGCGAAGATTCAGCTCGACGTCCCGCCGGGCACGCCGCCCGACTTTGAGCGCTTCACGCCCAACGCAGGCATCGACCTGCGCTACTCCACCGGGAGCACCCGCTTCGTGCTCGCCCTCAACCCCGACTTTGGCGAGGTCGAGCAAGACCCGGCTGTCTTGAATGTCTCGCCCAACCCGGTCTTCTTCGCCGAAAACCGGCCCTATTTCGTCGCTGGAAGCGACCTCTTTCAGCTCGCGCGGGCGACCTCCTTCTGCACGGACATGTCGTGTCTGCAGCCAGCGACCCTGCTCTACACACGACGCATCGGCGCGCCTGGCGCCATGCCCACCCTAGCAACCGATGGAGTGCTCGGCGCTCGCGACCCCTTCCCACGCATCGTGGGCGCGCTCAAAGTCCTCGGCGAAGCAGGCTCGAGGGTTTCCTTCGCGGCGCTAGCCACGCTCGTCGCTCCAAGCTTCGCCCGCGAGGACCGCGCGAGCGGCGAGCGCATCGAACACGAGGTGACCCCCTGGACCCACTACGCTGCGCTCCGCGGGCGCCTGCGCATCGGGTCGCGCTCCTATCTCGGCGCCATGGGTACAGGCACCTCGCGTCTGGGCGCTGGCGATGGCTACGTGGGCGCCATCGACGGATTGGCGCGCTCCATCGGGGGCTGGGAAGCCACGGGCATGCTCGCCGCCTCCCACGCCGCAGACACTCAGGGCGTGAGTGGATTTCTGCGCGCCGGCAAGCTCGGTTATGCCCGCTGGCGCGGCTGGATAGAGAGCGAGTTCTACAGCCAAGATTTCAGGATCAACGACCTAGGGTTTCTTACCCGCGCCGATCTCATCGCCACCCAGGCCCACGGGATCTGGCAGCTCATGCGCCCACGCAGCATCTTTAGAGACCTCAGCGTCGAACTCTACGCCCTCGATGCTCGCCCCCTATCACAGCCTGCCCTCACCTTCGAGCGCTACGCCCAACTCAACGTCACGGCGACCTTCGCCAACCAATACTCGGCGCGCAGCTCTGTGCGCATCTACCCACGACGCGACGACGACCAAGAGATGCGTGGCGGGCCTGCCTTGCCACGCCCCTGGGCCTCACGGGTCTACTTGGAGGTCGGCACCAATGCGAGCAAAGCGCTGTCCACCAAACTCTACACCCCTGTCGTCTTTCGGGAGGCTGGGCTCACCTGGGCGGTCAACAACGCGACGACCCTGCGCCTTTGGCAACGCCTGACCGTCACCCTGAACGCCACCTTCTTTGCCCTGCGAGCCTATCGAAGCCATGTTGATACGCTGACCACCCCCACGGGTGACTCTGCCTATCTCGCAGGCGATTTGCAGCTTGACCAATTCGAAGTGCAACTGAGCGCGATGCTTGGCCTGCACCGCCTGCTCACCTTGCGCGTCTTTTTCCAGCTCCTCTATGGCGTCGGCCACTACGAGACAGTCCGTGAACTCTTCACCGACGCCAAGGGCGAGAGCGCCTTCCGCCCCACAAGCTACGACGGTGCACGGGACTTCAGCAGCCTCGACCTCATCGGCTACGCCGCGCTGCGCTGGGACCTCGGCGCTGGCACCGCCGCGATGCTCGTCTACAAGATGGCCAGCGCCCTAGGTGATGAAGGCCCCTCTGTTCGTTTCCGTCTCGGGGACGACCTCTCCTCGATATTCTCTCGCGCACAAGACCACCAACTGCTGCTGAAGATCAGCTACGCATGGGGCATTTAATGAGCACCAAGACGCATATCCCCGGCAAGGATGCAGCCCTCGAAGACACCCTCGAGAGGGCCACCACGCTGCTGCACTCCCACGGATTCCCCGTCGCCTTGGCCTCCTGGCGAAACCCGGTGCAGGGTTGCTGGTCTGTGCACCTGCGCTCAACCCAATGTCCGCAGCTCTACACCAACGGCAAAGGCGCCTCCAAGCTCGCCAGCGAGGTCAGCGCCATCCTGGAGTTCTTCGAGCGCGTCTCTACCAACCTCTTCTTCGCGGACTACTACCTCGGTGATGAGAGCGCTGATGGCAGCGACTTCGTTTTCTTTCCGCAAGAAAAATGGTTCCCTGTAGAGGACGCCACACAGATACCCACCCACGCCCCTGACGGGACCCCGCTGCTCAACGCGAAGTTGCTCGATTTCTACAACCCCGCCGGTGAGCTGACCCCCGCCCTCTTGCATGACAACAACAGCGACAACCGAGCGCGAGGCATCTCAGCCCTGCCCTTCGAGCAGCTTGAGACCAAAGAAACGGTCTACTTCCCCGTGAGCGTGCTCAACAACATCTACGTCAGCAATGGCATGGCCGCAGGCAACACCCCGACCGAGTGTTGTGCGCAAGCCTTGGCGGAGATCTTAGAGCGCTACGTCAAGAACACCGTCATCGCCGAAGGGATCGCGCTCCCCAACGTGCCCCAGAAGGTCATCGACCGCTACGCGCACATCCAAGAGGGCATCGCTGAGCTACGCGCGCATGGCTTCACAATCCTGGTCAAGGACGCTTCTTTGGGCGGCAAGTTCCCCGTGGTCTGCGTGCTCTTGGTCAACCCCGACAACGGCGGCTGCTACGCGTCGTTTGGGGCGAGCTGCCGCTTCGAGGTCGCCCTCGAACGCACGGTGACCGAGCTCCTCCAGGGACGCGAACTCGACGAACTGAACGTCTTTCAGCCTCCCTGCCACGACACCGACACCGTGGCCGACGCGTTGAACCTCGAGAGTCATTTTATCAACTCAGATGGGCTGCTCTCCTGGCGCATGTTCCGCGACGCGCCCGACTTCGCCTTCGACGATTGGGACTTCGCGGGTTCATCCGCGGACGAATACGCTCGTTTGAAAGCGATCATCCGAGACCTTGGCTACGAGGCCTACTGCGCCGACTATGCACATTGCGGCATCTACACCTGCCGCATCCTCGTGCCCGGCATGTCGGAGATTTACCCCGTAGACGACCTGGTCTGGGACAACAAAACGAGTGCTGTGGCCCTTCGGCCACAGCTCCTGCGACTGGGGCAGATGTCCAAGGACGCCCTCAGCAAGCTCCTCGAAGAGTTGGACGAGATCGGGCTGAGTGACGAGCAGCCTATCTCAGACGCCATCGGCGTGCTCTTCGACGAGGGCTCGGCTTGGTGCTCGCTGCGCGTGGGTGAGTTGAAGGCGATGATCACCCTGGCGACAGGGCAGCTCAAAGAGGCCGCCCATTGGTGTCGCTGGTGTGAGAGCTTTGGCTTTTTGCCCGCACCTCGTCAGAAGCTCTATCGTGCTATCATCGACCTCGTCGATTTCGGGTTATCTGACGGAGAGGCGTCTGATTACCATGGTTCGCTGAAGGGTTTTTTTGGCGAGGAACTCCTCGCCACCGCAGAGGCGATCGTCAGCGGCAAGCTGACCTTCCACGGCTTGAACTTCGCCAAGACGTGGGAAGAGATTTCTCCCGCCCATGGAAACCTGCTCAGCGTGTACAGGCGACTGCAGTTGCTCAAGTAGCAGCTTGTTCAAGCAGGGGGTGTTCCTTGGCACGTTCAGGCAAAGGCCCAAAGCGCAAACGACCTTCAAGCTGGGTGGGCGCATGTGCATGCCTCGCTGGCACCATGACCTATCTTGGTGGATTTCTCTGGTCCGAGACATACAGCGATGATTACCAGGGCACGATGGATCCAGAGCTCGGTCTTGTGCCTTTCATCCTATGGCTCTGGGCCGGCTGGGCGGTCGCCGCCGCCACCGCCGCAGGTGCCTTTGCCACTTCCAGAAGTATTCAACGGTCTTCACCCATCATCTTCGTGGGGATCGCGGCAGGGTGGACGGTTGGAGTTCTGACCACATGGTTCACCCTCGGCACTCTATTGTTTTCTTGAGTTCATAAAAGCCGCAGCATTTCCCTGGCCCTTCCCTCCCAAAACACCACACCCGCCTGGCGGATCCACTGGTCATCAGATCAAATCTCCTCGAAATCGCACCGAAAACCACCACGCTTCTCTTGGTCCAACAATTGCTAACT
>JAFCZD010000278.1 GCA_019314525.1 Deltaproteobacteria bacterium | reverse complement strand
CCTCCAACACAATCACCTTCCCCACCGGCGTCAGACGAGAGCTGCTGATGGAGAACTTGGCAGACCCAGACGCCTTGGTGGATGGTGAGCGCGTGGTCTACAGCGGTACCTGGGATGGACGAATCCTGCCGCTCTTCACCTTTGACGCGGCGGGCACGCGCGGGCGCCTGGCAGACTACGACCCATCAGCTATCGACCCCGCTTATGACTACTGCAGCATCTGGGCTCCCGATATCGCAAAGCTTGGCAGCTCGTATTATCTGCTCTTTGCGGGACAGCGCGTGCCCAAGGGTCAGCAGTGCTGGGATGTCCCTGGCAAGGACCAGGTGATCTTCGTCGCCGAGACCACACGCTTCGACCTGAAGTTTGGGATCGCCAGCCCCTTGGCGCTCGAGGGCGGCCCCTTCGCCAAGGAGAGCAGCGGCTGCCCCAGCCAAGGTTGCGACTACGCCCTGCGCATCGATGCCACGGGCTTCGTGGACGGTGCCGATGTCTGGATCGGCTACACTTGGTTTGAGCATGGCAACCACAACGCCACGGTGAACCTCGCTGACCCCTCGACGATCATTCACAACACCGACCCAACGGAGGCCTACGAAGAAGGGGTCAACGAAGCGCCAGAGTTTTTCAAGCGTGATGGACGCTATTATTTCGTCTACAGCACAGGAAACTTCAACGGTGCCTATCGCATGCGATATCTGATGGGCGGAAGCGTGCCTGAGCTAACGAAGGCTCAGAGCGTCTCGCGAGGGCTGACCTCCCCAAGCCACGCCCGCGATGGGCGCCTGCTCGAGACCCACGGTCACGGCACCATCTTCGCCTTTCAGGGCAAGCATTACGCGATCTATCATGTGGGTATCTTCCAAGAGGGCACACTCAGGACACGCCATGCATACCTCTCCGAGGTCCACTTCAACCAGGACGGCACCATGGCCTCGCTCACACAGCTCGAGCTGAGCTGGGACCGCGATCCGAACTACGACTATTCACTGGACGTGCATCATCAAGGCCGCTGGATCGGCCCTTGTGTGGACGCGAGTATCCTGGCTGGCAAAAATCGCTTCACCTATAGCGGTGTCTGTCTCTCCCAAGACCAGCTCGCCCCCCTTGGCGAGCTCGACGGTTTACGGCTCTGTCGCGCCCCCTATGGAGATTGGAGCCAAGGGGACTGTACGGACCTCGAGCTGCCCAAAGACGGCAATACGCTTCATGTGGGTTCGCCGCTGACCCTGCCGACCTTCTCCCAGGAGACCATCGGGATACAGGCTGTCCATAGCAACCACTGTCTGGACGTCGCCTATTGGTCCACATCGCTAGGGGCAACCGTACTGCAGTACAGCTGCCATGGCGGCGACAACCAGCGCTTCTCATTCGTGCAAGTCGGTGACGCCTTTCATTTTCGCAATGTGCACAGCGGCCTCTGCCTCGCCGTCGCGGACAGCAGTACAGCGCTTGGGGCAGACATCGTGCAGCTCCCCTGCAAGAGCGACGAAAGCCAGCGTTTCGCCCTCGAGCCTCGTGGCGACGCCTACGCGCTGCGCAACATACACAGCAGCCTTTGTCTCGACGTCGCCTACTGGAGCCAGGACCCCAGCGCGAACGTCATCCAGTACACTTGCCACTATGGGGACAATCAGCTCTTTCGACCGCTGTGGTGATAGCCGTGCCCGTGTTGGCTTGGCTCCGAGGCGAGACACTTGTTATCATTTCGTCATGCAGAAGGTCTTTGGGCTTGTTGCGCTGCTGCTGCTCTGTTCTTGCGCCCGCGCCGGTTTCTCCTCACATCAGACCGGTGACGCGGCTGCATTGGACACGTTGAGTGATGCATGGTTGGCGCGAGACATAAACAATAACGACATAACCAGCCCAGATATGGACGTATCCAGCCCAGACCTGGGCCCAACGCCTGGCACTCTCGATAAGAGCTGGAACGGAACAGGCATCGCAGTGTTCGACGACGCACGCGCCGTGGAGGGCCTCGCTGAGGAGGTCATCGAAGACGCCGCTGGGCGAATGGTTTTGGTGGGAATGTGCATGGTGGGTGCCGGCAGAGATGCCTGCGCCATACGCTTCGAGGCGGGCGGCGCCGTTGACACCCTCTTCGCCGACGCAGGTTTCTTGCTCTTCGACCGCAGCCCCGCCGATTGGGCGCGCGACATCGCAGTGGACCACCAAAGTCGGGTTGTGATCGCTGGTTATTCAGAGTGGGGTGCTGATGACGCGGTGATCTGGCGCCTCGACGAGCGAGGCGGCCTAGACACATCGTTCATCAACCCCGAAGGTTACCTGCGCATCGCTGACTCGGGGGAAACTGAGGCGATGAGCTTGGAGATCGACGCCAAGGGCAACTACGTCATCGCCTGCCAGGTCCGTGGCATCAACAAGCTTGGTCTCTGGCGCGTCAAGCCTGACGGCACACTCGATGCAACCTTTGGCAACGGCGGGTCCGTGGTTGAGGGGACCTTCAACTCTCCGGTGGATCCTGACCTCGCCATCGACTCTAAGGGGCGCATCGTGGTGACAGGCAGCGCAGAGCGCGGGGTGGGTTTCGGCATGGATATGGTCGTCTACCGCTTCCTCACGGATGGAACCCCGGATGCGGCCTTCAACGGACGAGGCACCTTCTCACATGATGGCGCAGCCGGTACCCCAGGTGCAGACGACCATGGCTCGAACGTGGCGGTGGACGCACAAGACCGCATCCTGATCGCTGGCCAGAGCCACAATGGCGCGAATGACGATGCGATCGTTTGGGGCATCACGCCAGACGGCGTCCTCGACACGAGCTTCGGTACTGGGGGCATCGTGCGTCTGGATGGCGCCGCTGGAGGATTTGGCGATGATCACGCCTCGGCGATAACCGTGGACACGACTGGACGAATCCTCATCGCCGGCAGCAGCACCACCCTCACCAATGGGACAAATTTGGTCGTGTCGCGCCTCACAGCTGAAGGCGAGTTGGATACTGCCTTTGGTCCGTCCGGAGAGGGGCACTTCGTGGAGAGCACCAACGAGAGCGGAGCGCGAGGCGTTCAACTCGACAGCACCGGGAGAATCATGGTGGCTGCCACACGACACAGCAGGCTCGCTGTCTACCGCCTCTTCAACTGACAAGTCTTTCCCCCTTTCGCGTGTTACCGTGCCCCATGCACCGACCTTGCCGGACGGCCACATGGGCCACGTCATTGTCGCCGAAGAGATCGCAGCCCCATGAGTTTACTACCCCCTTTCAGAATGCGCCCGGTTCATGGTCTAATCATCTCATGGTGACCAAAACGGAGGGGACCACCCGCATCCTGGTGGTCGACAGCAACGAGCGTTTTATCGAGAAGGTGACGGAGATCCTCGCCGGCATCGAAACGACGGTGCTCGACGTCAAAGACGGTGAGGCTTTGTCGTTGGTGCAGAGCGCCAAACCCGTGGCGGCACTGATCAACGCCGACTACTCAGGACCCTCCACAGGTCTCGAACTCTGCCAACAGGTCAAGGCCTTACGACAGAGCATGCCTGTGGTGCTGATGTTCGACCGCGAAGAGACCAGCTGCGACGAGCGCGCGGCCAAATGTGGCGCTGACAACTACCTCATGCGCCCCATCAAGACCAAAGAGCTGCTCTTTGCCGTGCGTTCGATGCTGCGCCTTGAGCGGCTGCTCGCCGATGGGGAGGCCGCCCAGCGCCTCACCGGCGAGGATGCTGAGGACGGCAAAACCTCGTCCCTGGCGAGCCTCAGCGTCTTCATGCGTTTTCTAGAGCTAGAGATCCAGCGCTCCTGTCGCTACGGCTTCCCTTTGGCCGTGCTCTCGGTGGGCAGCGACCCGCTGCCCGACGAGGTGCCAGAAAACTGGGCACGCACTTTGAAACAACAGCTCGGCCAGGCCCTTGGCGTCACGGTGAGCCGCACCATCCGTGGCATCGATCTCTGTACCGCCATCACCACCCATGAGATGGCGGTGCTGATGCCACACACCGACGCTGAAGGCGCCGCGTCAGCCGCTGAGCGCATCTGCGAAGCTGTGGCAACCCAACCCTATCATTTCGGGCGTACCCGCATTCAGCCCACGGTCTCCGTGGGCGTAGGCGTGGTGCATGGCGACAAGATCGCCCCTGGGGAGCTGCTCTCGTCGGCCCAGTCTCGTCGGATGCAGGCGACGCTCACCGGCGGCAACCACGTGCGAAGCTAGCGCGTTGCAGGATGAGTGGGCTTAGGACAACTCGCAGATCACGAACTTCAAGTAGTCCCCTTCGGGGAAGGCGGGCAGTCGCGGGTGGTCCGCGCCAGGGCCTCCGCTGTGCACGAGGCGGGCCACACGCCCCTCGTCTTTGGCTGCCTGGGCGATGAGCCGCAACATCTCCTCGGAGTTCACCAGCTGCGAGCATATCGCACTGCAAAGCAGGCCACCTGGTGCCACGCTCTCCATGGCCCGACGATGCAATTTGCGGTAGCCCTTGAGCGCCGAGGGCAACTCTTTACGGCTGCGCGCAAATTTGGGTGGATCGATCACCATCAGGTCGACGCTCTTGGGCTTCACCGTCGCGAGGTAGCGGAAGGCGTCTGCCTCCACTGCCTCGACTTCGAAGCGATTCTGGCGTGCGTTGTCGAGGATCTGTTGCACCGCCCGGGCCGAACCATCCACCGCGGTCACATGAGCGGCGCCGCCCTTTAATGCGTTAAGCGCGAAGCCCCCATGATAAGCGTAAAGATCCACAACCTTGGCCCCATGCGCCAGGCGCCCCACCAGGGCATGGTTGTCTCGTTGGTCGAGGTAAAGGCCGGTCTTTTGCCCACCAAGCAGGTCGACGCCGTAGACCAGACCATTCTCGCGAACGAGAACCTCGCTGCTCTTGCCCTGCACCAGCTCTGCCTTGGCGTCGATCTTTTCCCGCTCGGCGAAACTATTGGGTGCCACGGCGGCTATCACCTGCGGCGACAGGAGCTCACGGAGGGCGTCGAAGACCCACCCTGACATGCGATGCATGCCACCGGTGGTGAACTGGACGACCACGGCTTCGCCATAGATATCCACCACCAGCCCCGCCATTTGATCACCCTCGGAGTTGACGAGGCGAAAACAATTGGTGTCGGGGTTGGGCAAGCGCAGCCGCTTGCGCAGGGCTAGGGCCGAGCGCAAACGCGACTTGACCCAATCGACGTCGATGGGCTCCATCAGCTCGCGTGAGAGGATACGCACGCTGAGGGCCGAGCCTGGGGTCATGGTACCACGGCCAATGAACGCCTGGCTGTGATCGTAGACCTCTACCACATCGCCAGCCTTCACCTCGCCATCGACGTGGTGGATCGCCTGCGCAAAGACCCAAGGGTGACCAAACCAAAGTGGTTTAGCGCGCCCTCGCTTCAGAATTACTTTCGCCATGGCCCAGACGTAGCGCAGCTGAGCCCTAGACGGCAAGCTGACATTGAGCCTGAGGGCAACAATAGGCAAAATAGTTCCATGAAGCGCCCCCCCCCCGGCTATCTGCCCCTGCACCTCCGCGCACCCTCGCTGCCTCCTGGCGATCACGTCGTCAGCACCATTGTGGGCGAGCAACAAGCGCTGGTGGTCGACCCTGGCTCACCTTTTCCGGCTGAACAGCGCCGCTTGGAGCGGCTGCTCTATCGCCTCCTGGGCGCCGGAGGGTCGCTGCAGGGGGTGCTGCTCACCCACCATCACCGCGACCACGTCGGGGGCGCGCTGGCGCTGGCGACGCGTTTCGCCCTGCCCGTCTTTGCCCACGCCGAAACTCACGCGCGAGTTCCCCTTGGTGGCGTCACGCGCATCATGCTCGACAATGAAGAGGTCCTCAACATCGACGGGGGGAGGCGAACACTTCGCGTGCTGCACACCCCAGGGCACGCCCTAGGGCATCTCTGCCTCTTCGAGGAGCGCACAGGTGTGCTGCTCTCTGGCGACATGGTGCTTGGCAGGGGCACGACGCTCATCGATCCAGACCAGGGGCATATGGGCGACTACCTGCGCTCCCTGCGACGGCTAGCAGCCCTCCACCCGAAGATCGTGCTCCCTGGCCACGGCGGCATGGTCTGCCACGGCGAAGCCGCCATCCATCGCCTCATCGCCCACCGGGTCGCGCGCGAGCGACGTGTGCTCATGACCTTGCGCGAGGCAAAAGCGCCCCTCACAGCCCTGGGCGTGGCGCGTGAGGCCTATCGCGAGCTCTCCCCGCTGCTCGCCTCCTTGGCCCTGCGCTCCACTTGCTCCCATCTGCTCGAGCTCCGGCGCCAAGGGTCTGCGCTACACGGCGAAAAAGGCTGGTACGCGCTACCCCATTCTGGCTAACCTCCCCTCTCATGAACCAGGCAATGGACAAGGCCCGACGCGGCAAGCGTTCGGTGGAGGAGCTCATTTCCGACAAGGATTTGTTGCGCCTCATCAACAAGCAGATGGCCGGCCAAACAGTGCTGCAGCTCGCCGTAGCCGGCCCCCACGCCTATGGATATGCCAACAAGCAGAGCGCCCTGCAGGTCACAGGCATCTACGTCGAACCCACAGAGCACTTGGTAGGGCTCGAGGATGCCCACGGCATGGCCAACTGGGTGGGCGAATTCCACGACCAACGCGTCGACTATTCAGCCCTCGAGGTAGGCCTCGCCTTCAAGCACCTGTTGCGTGGCGATGGGTCGGTGCTCGAGCGCGTCCTCGCGCCGCAACAGCTCATCTTGAGCCATGATCTCGACCGCCTGCAGACCACCGCTAAGGGGCTGATCTGCACACGCTTTCATGGCTACTATCGATCATTTTGCAAGGGCATCCTCTCGGATATCGAAGAGAGCACCCACCCCTCGGTGCAACATATGCTCTCGGCCTATCGCACAGGGCTCACCGGCGTGCACCTGCTGCGCACTGGGAAGATCGAGCTCGAGCTGACAAAATTGGCAGAAGACTATGGGGTGCGCGAGGTCGAGCAGCTGATGGCCCTCAATCGTGAAAAGGAGTCCTTGCTCGAAGTGCGACAGCCATGGACCAAGCTCTTGGTGCGTGTGCATGCCCTCCTTGAAGAGAGCTACGATCTCAGCGAGCTCCCCACCGACCCTCCCAAGCCCGCGGCTGCAGAGGAATACCTGCTCGATATGCGACGCCGCTTCTTCGACGCCAAGACCATGCGCGATGGCCGGCTTTGCTAACCCGTCAATCTGTGCGTGGTGGAATCCTCTGGACCAGCGCGGTCGTAAACTCCAAGCGCTCGTGCATGTTGGAGTCGGTCGCTACATCTTGACTAGACCGGTCCCATCTAGGACTGATTAGCTACGTTGCTCGCTGCGGTGCCTGCTCGCTACGCTACAAGGTAGCTCCGCGGGCTCCTCGCTCCCGCCTTGCTCTCATCACAAGCTCAACCCTAGCTGGAAGCGATCTAGAGCAGATTCAGTTCAAGCTTGGCGTCCTCGGTCATCATGTCGAAGTCCCATGGGGGATCCCACACCAGCTCTACCTGAACATCCTGCACGCCTTCCACGCGCCTCACGGCGTCCTCGACTTCGCCAGGCAGTGAGCCCGCCACGGGGCACGCCGGGGAGGTAAGCGTCATTTGGATATTGATGCGCCCGAGAGGCAAGAGGTCCACCTCGTAGATCAACCCGAGGTCATAGACGTTCACCGGGATCTCGGGATCATGCACCGTCTGAATCGCGGCGATCACCTGTTCTTCCAGTGACCCCTCTTCATTTGTCTCGAGCATCGCTGCTGCCTCGCCCGCGCTGCCGCTCATGATTCCAGCCTCCCAAGCATGGGTCTTCAAGAGAAAAGCTCGATCACCTTGACCAGCCCGGAGACGAGAGCATCGACATCTCCGCTGGTGTTGTAAAGCCCCAAAGAGGCTCGCGTCGTCGCCGACACACCATAACGTCGCATCACCGGCTGCGCGCAGTGGTGTCCCACACGCACGGCGATGCCCTGCTGGTCTAGGAGGGCTCCCACATCTGCTGCGTGGATGCCTTCGATGGTGAAAGAGAGCACGCTCGCGCGCTGCGCCGCTGTGCCAATCAAACGCAATCCTGGGACCCGCTCCATGGCCGCCGTGGCCTGCTCGAGCAGCGCCGCCTCATGGGCTGCGATGCGTTCGATGCCAAGCTCCGCGACGTAATCGATGGCCGTCGCCAGGCCCAAAGCGCCAGCCACATGGGGCGTGCCCGCTTCGAAGCGCAAGGGGGCGTCGAGGTAAGTCGAGCCTTCGAAGGTCACAGCGTCGATGGTGCCACCACCCACCTGATAGGCGACCATGCTCTCGAGGATCTCCTTTTTCCCGTAGAGCACGCCGATGCCCGTAGGCCCGTAGAGCTTATGTCCCGAAAAGACGTAAAAATCACAATCGAGGGCCTGCACGTCCACGGGCATGTGCACCACGCCTTGGGCGCCATCTATCAGCACCTTGGCGCCCTGGGCGCGCGCCAGCGCCGTCAACTCAGCCACGGGCAAGATCGTGCCCAGCGCGTTGGAGACATGGGCCATAGCCAAGAGCTTGGTGCGCGGGCCGATCAACGTCTCGGCCTCCTCGAGCACCACCTGCCCCCTCTCGTCGATGGGGATCACGCGCAGCTTGGCGCCTACCTGCTCGCAAAGCCGCTGCCACGGCAAGAGGTTCGAGTGGTGTTCGAGCTCGGTGATCACCACCTCGTCGCCCGCTCGAAGCTCCTGACGCCCCCAACTCTCGGCCACGAGGTTGATGCCCTCGGTGGCACCGTGCACAAAGACGATCTGATCCATGCTGGGCGCGTTGAGGAAGCTCGCGACGCGCTGCCGCGCCTGCTCATAATCCGCCGTCGCCTCAGCGCTGAGGGTATGAGCGCCACGGTGAATATTGGCGTAGTGACAGCTGTAAAAACGTGAGAGGCGATCGATCATCACCTGGGGCTTGAGCGCGCTCGCCGCGCTGTCCAGGTAGACCAAGGGCTTGTCGTTGACCTTGCGGCTCAAGGTGGGGAAATCCCCCCTCACACGCTCCATGTCGAGCATCGTCATGAACCTCTAGGCTCCCACTTCTAGGCGAGGGGTGTGCGTGAGCTGCGCGACGAAAGCCGTCTCCAGCCCCTCACGAAGCGCCTCATCGTGCACGCCCTCGGTCACCTCTACCGCGAACGCGCGAATCAACATGCTGCGGGCCTCCTCGAGGCCGATGCCCCTGGCCCGCAAGTAAAAGAGCGCGTCCTCGTCCAGCTGGCCGACGGTAGCGCCGTGCGCACATTTGACGTCATCGGCGAAAATCTCCAGCTGCGGCTTGCTGTTGATGGTGGCGCTCTCCGAGAGCAGCAGGTTCTTGTTGGACTGCTGACTGTCGGTGTGCTGCGCATCCTCACGCACGATCACCTTGCCATTGAAGACGCCCCGAGCCTTGCCATCGATAACGCCCTTGTAGCTCTCGACGCTGCGGCAGCGCGGCACGGCGTGGTCCACCACGGTGTGATGGTCCACCAGGTGGTCGCCACTGGCGAAAAAGAGTCCATAGAGCTCGCACTCGCCACCCTCGCCTTCAAAGCGCGTATTGAGATCGTCCCGCAGCAACTTTCCGGAGAGAGAGAAGATATGGGAGCGGAAGCTGCTGTCGCGCCCTTGGCGCAGCTCGAAACGCCCCACGTGAAAGGTCGCGTCACCCTCGCGCTCTGACTTCACGCGATCCAGGCGCGCGTTATCGCCCAGGGTCACCTCACTGACGACATTGGTGAAGCTCGCCTGCGCTCCCTCGAGACCGACGTAGCTCTCGATGAGGCGCACCTGAGCGCTCTCGCCAACCTCCACCAGCGAGCGCAGCTGCACCTCGAGGCTCTGCTTTTGCGCTGTGGTGAGATAGATCACCTGTAGGGGCTGCTCCAGTACGACCTTGGCCGGAACGCGCAAAGCCAACCCGTCGCGCCAAAGGGCCGCGTTGAGGGCTGTGAGAGGCCACGCTTCGAGCTTGGCCTGAGCGCCCAGGCGTCTTCGCACCCACGCTTCATCCTTGACGAGGGCATGACGCAAAGAGGTGAACATCACCCCCTCGGGTAGCTCCCCAACCGAGCAGAGGTCTGTGGCCATCTCGCCATCGACAAAGACCAGCAGGTGCGCACCCGCGAGCCGCTCTTGTTGCACGAGATCAGCCGCAGCAGCCAGGCCAGCGTCGCCGGCCAGGGTGAAGCTCTGCCGGCTCAACGCCACGAGGCTGGTGTACTTCCACTCTTCATCCTTGGAGCTAGGAAAGCCACGCTCAGCGAAGCTATCGTGGCCCTCTTTTCGCAGCGCCGAGAGCCACACCGGCTGCACACCGACAATCTCGGCCAGGCGAGGCGCGTTTTCCAAGAAGCGTTCTGTCGCGTCCATCTCCATCTCCGTCACGTCTAGCGCGCCGCCGCAGCTTCTTCGATCCAACCGTAGCCCTTCTCTTCCAGCTCCAGGGCCAGCTCCTTGCCTCCCGTACGCACGATGCGCCCGCCGGCCTGCACGTGCACGAAGTCGGGCACGATGTAGTCGAGCAATCGCTGGTAGTGGGTGATCACCAGCGCCGCGCGGTCAGGGCCGCGCAAGGCGTTGACGCCTTTGGCCACCACCTGCAGCGCGTCGATGTCGAGCCCTGAGTCTGTCTCGTCGAGGATCGCGAGCTTGGGCTCCAGCACCGCCATTTGCAGCACCTCATGGCGTTTCTTCTCGCCGCCGGAGAAACCCTCGTTGACAGCACGATTGAGCATGGACTGCTTGAACTCCAGAAGCTCCATCTTCTCCCGGATCAGCGTCAAAAACGCCTTACCAGAGAGCTCTTTTTCGCCGCGATGTTTGCGCTGCGCGTTGAGCGCCGAGCGCAAAAAGTAGGTGCTATTCACGCCTGGAAGCTCCACTGGATATTGGAACGCAAGGAAGATGCCTTCCCGCGCGCGCTCTTCGATGGACATCTCGAGCAAGACCTTGCCGGCATAGTCCACAGAGCCCGCGGTGACCTCGTAGTCCTCGCGCCCCGCCAAGACGTGAGCCAGGGTGCTCTTGCCCGAGCCGTTGGGGCCCATGATGGCGTGCACCTCGCCGGGCTTGATCTCGAGATCGACGCCCTTGAGGATTTGATTGCCAGCCACGCCCGCGTGTAGGTTTTTTATCTTCAGCATGCGTTCGTCCTCTTGGGTGCCCCATGGGTCACCCCTCTTTCATCTCAGCCCGCAAACCACAGCCTCAGCCAACGCTGCCCTCGAGGCTCACCCCAAGCAGCTTCTGCGCCTCTACGGCGAACTCCATGGGCAGCTGCTTGAGCACCTCCTTGGAGAAGCCGTTGACGATCATCGACACGGCGTCCTCGGTGTCGATGCCACGCTGGCGCATATAAAAGAGCTGGTCCTCGCCAATCTTCGAGGTGGTCGCTTCATGCTCGATCTGCGCGGTGGGGTTTTGGCACTGCAGGTAAGGGAAGGTGTGAGCGCCGCAGCGATCGCCGATGAGCATAGAATCACATTGCGAA